>NZ_FR894998.1:0-7898 GCF_000434655.1 Clostridium sp. CAG:43
GTGAAGGTACTGAACAGTTACGATGATTATAAATTTTCTGCTATCTCCCTACATAACCGGTTCCTGCAGCACGGTTCCCTCCGGGAATGCGGTACGGAACACGCGGCGCACCAGCGGACCTGCTACGATGAGCTGGAACGGAAGCGCCATGATGATGTTCTTCGGAATATTGGTCAGCCAGATGATGAACAGCTGGCTCCATGCGCCGGATTTCACGCAGGCTTCCAGACCGCCATATAAGGACATAACAAATACCATCGGAACGACCATGCAGCAGGAGATCGTGATTACTTTACGAAGTGTGCTGCTCTCCGGTGATACAAAGTAACGGAACGCAATTCCCTTCGCCGGACCGGACACGATGAACCAGTCAAACAGAAACGCATACACGAATGCAAACGGAAATCCGATCCATCCTTCGCGGATCGTTTCCAAGGATAAATGTCCCATATGAAGGGTTACATTGTACATACTCATCCAAAGTACCATAGTGAAACACATGATAACGGAATAGATAAAACTTTCTCTCTTATTTCTTGGCATTTTCATTCTCCTCCTATAAAATAATTGCTTCTATCCAGATGCATCGGCAAATCAGTCCGGCACACCCACGCGCAAGATGCTGTCCGTGATAAATTTCACAAAATAAAAGGCAGCAGAAATCGGAAACTCGTTTCGATCTCTACTGCTGTATGCAATCTCACTGCGTTTTTTCAAACTATATTCAACTTGGGTTACGGTTCGCTATTATAACGTCTTTTTTCCATTCGTGTAAGCACTTTTTTTATTTTTTCACAATTTCATCATATTGAACGATCAATTTTTTCTATTTTTTATTCCGGTTATGCAACTTGACAAGAGCTGCTTTTTCAGCTCCCTTTTCATTTTTTCCGAATTTTTCCCTAAAAACAGGCAAATAGATATTGACAATACTGCCTTTATTCGATAGAATGTAATAGTATGTTTACATTGAACTGTCCGTGTCCAGGCTTTAATGCAAACCAAATACAAAATGAATTACGAATCAAAATAAAAGAATTTATGATGGAGGTACACTACATTGGCTAACATTAAATCCGCAAAAAAAAGAATCTTAGTTGCAGAGACAAGAGCTGCAAGAAACAAGGCTATCAGATCCAAAGTTAAAACTGCTGTTAAGAAAGTTGAAGCTGCCGTTGCTGCAAAAGATAAGGCTGCTGCACAGGCTGCATTATTAGCTGCTACCAGCGAGATCGACAAGGCTACTTCCAAGGGCGTATACCACAAGAATACAGCTTCCCGCAAAGTATCCCGTCTTTCCAAGGCTGTAAATACTCTGGCTTAATTATCCAGAGCGGATCTTTCGAATTATATATTAAAAATTAACCCAAATTAAAAAACCATTATTCTGTGGGTGTGACAGAATAATGGTTTTTTGTTGCTTCTTTTCCAGCCGGGTCCGGCCGAAGAACCGCTGATTCTGATGCTGGCACTGCCCTTTAGAATCAGCGCACGTAACTTCTGGGCTGACTGATCAGCAGCTCCACCGCCAGCCGGTCGCCCATCCGCCCGGTCTTGACTGCCTCCTCGGCATCCACGCAGGTCTGCACATAGGAAATGAGCTGTTCTTTCGTAAATGCCGCCGCCTGGCTGCTGAGTTTTCCGGCTACGAACGGAGGTACTTTCAATTTCGAGGCAACCGTCCCCCGGTCTGCGCCGGACGCCTGCAATTCTCGCACCAGCAAAAGCTGATTAAACTGTCTGGCAATCAGGAACAGAATCCGCATCGGCGGCTCCCTGAGTGTCAGCAGGTCTTCGTACAGATCCATCGCCCGCTTCGTCTTTCCCGCCGTGATCGCCGCTACCATATCGAAGATCTTGTTCGTGATCTGCACGGTCGTGATGACTTTCACATCCTCTGCCGTCACTACCTCACTGCCCATCGTGTAGGAAATGAGTTTTTCCAGCTCCATCCGGATGTTTTCCATATCATCGCCGACGCGCTCCAAAAAGAGATTCATCGTGGACGGCGTGATCTTCCGCCCATTCTGCGCCAGAATCGTCGCCGCCCATCTGGCGAGCTGCGCGCTGTCCTGCCTCTTCATCTCCGCAATGTGACCCAGATCCTTGACCTTTTTGTAGAGTTTGTTTCGCTTATCGACCGCCTCCTCCACAAATACGATGCAGGTCGTGTCCGGCATCGTCGGCAGATACTCCGCCAGCGCCTCCGAAGAAGTCTTGAAAAATCCGCTGTCCTCGATCAGAATCAGACGCCGCTCGCTGAAAAATGGCATCGTGTCCGCCAGACTGATCAGCTCGTTCACATCCAGCCCTTTTCCCTCGAAATAATTGTAATTCATCGTATCATCGCCCGAGATCGCCGCCCGCAGCTTCTTTTTATAACTCTGCTTCAAAAACGCCTCTTCGCCATATAGCAAATAAACCGGCTTAAATGTGCCATTTTTGATGTCTTCATTGATCGTCTGCATTAACTCCGTCCCCGCCTCCTGGTTCTATTCGATAAAAACAGATCCATTTTTTCGAATGACTGTCCATCCGGTTACTTTCCTGTCCATTTTTTCACTCCCTACTATTATAAACATTTTTCTAAAATGTTGTCTACTGTAAACCCACAAAAAGAACAAAACAGCAGATCCTTTTGTTGCTTGAAATTTTTCCTTGGTTCACTTTCAGTCAAAACCTACATGACCACCCCCAGCAAAAGATAGGCCGCATACGCTACGATCCACGCAATCACGCACTGCGCCACCACGACAAAGCAAGCCCATTTTCCGCCCAGTTCGCGTCTGACCGATGAGATCGCTGCCACGCACGGCGTATAGAGCAGGCAGAAAACCAGCAGACTGACCACTGAAAGAGGGGTCAGAATGTCACGCAGGCTCTGAGTCGTCCCGAACAGAACCGACAGCGTTGATACAACACTCTCTTTTGCCATAAATCCGGTCAAAAGTGCCGTGCAGACACGCCAGTCGCCTAATCCCATCGGCGCAAACAGTGGTGCAATCACACCAGAAATAACCGCCAGAAGACTCTGCTGGGAATTGGACACAACATTCAGGTGCAGATCAAATGTCTGAAGGAACCAGATTAAAATCGTCGCCACAAAAATAACCGTGAATGCTTTCTGCAGGAAATCCCTTGCCTTTTCCCAGAGAAGCTGGGCGACATTGCGCGCCCCCGGCATCCGGTAGTTCGGAAGCTCCATGACGAACGGAACGGCTTCACCCTTAAATAAAGTTGTTTTAAGAAGCATTGCCATCAAAATTCCCATCAGGATTCCCAACAGATAAAGTGCAATCATAACAATCGCCCCATGATGTGGGAAAAAGACGGCGGTAAAAAACGCATAAATCGAAATCTTGGCGGAACAGCTCATAAACGGAGTCAACAGGATCGTCATTTTTCGATCCCGCTCCGAAGAAAGCGTCCGGCTTGCCATGACTCCTGGTACCGTGCAGCCAAAGCCAATCAGCATCGGCACGATACTCCGTCCGGAAAGGCCGATCTTTCGAAGCAGTTTATCCATCACAAACGCCACACGTGCCATATAACCACTGTCCTCTAAAAGCGACAGGAAGAAAAACAGCGTCACAATGATCGGCAGAAAGCTCAAAACACTTCCGACACCATTGCACACACCATCGATCAGCAGGGAATGGAGCACCGGATTGATACCGGCCGCTGTCAGCGCTGCGTCTGCCCGCTCTGTCAGCCATCCAATCACCAGTTCCAGACCATCTGAAAGGACCGCGCCAATCACATTAAATGTCAGCCAGAATACCAGACCCATGATTGCAATAAATGCCGGAATCGCCGTGTAGGTTCCGGTAAGAAGACGGTCAATCTTCACACTTCTCCGGTGTTCCCGGCTTTCCCTCGGTTTGACGACTGTCTGCCTGCAGACTTTTTCGATAAAACCAAACCGCATATCCGCAATCGCAGCTGCCCGATCCAGCCCGCGTTCCTTCTCCATCTGGCAGATAATATGTTCCAGCGTCTCTTTTTCATTCGTGTCCAGATTCAGACGCGCCTCAATCTCCTCATCGCCTTCTGCCAGCTTTGATGCAGCAAAGCGCACCGGAATACCCGCATTCTGCGCGTGATCTTCGATCAGATGCATAATGCCATGCAGGCAGCGGTGCACCGCACCACCGTGATAATCCGCATCACAGAAATCCTGCCGTCCCGGTTTCTCCTGAAAATGCGTTACATGAAGCGCATGATCGATCAGCTCTCCGATTCCTTCATTCTTTGCCGCTGAGATCGGGATAACCGGAATTCCCAGTTCTTCCTCCAGTTCGTTGACACGGACAGAACCGCCGTTCTGACGCACCTCGTCCATCATATTAAGCGCCAGAACCATCGGAATATCCAGTTCCAGAAGCTGCATGGTCAGGTACAGGTTGCGCTCAATGTTCGTCGCATCCACGATATTGATGATTCCCTTCGGGTGCTCCTGCAAAATAAACTGACGCGTCACCAGCTCCTCATTCGAATATGGCGATAAGGAATAGATTCCTGGCAGGTCGGTCACTTTCGTATTTTCATGTCCGCGGATCGTGCCATCCTTCCGGTCCACCGTCACGCCTGGGAAATTCCCCACATGCTGATTGGAGCCGGTCAGCTGGTTAAAAAGCGTCGTTTTGCCACAGTTCTGATTACCTGCCAGGGCAAACGTCAGGACAGTGCCATCCGGCAATGGGTGTTCCTCCGCCTTTGTATGGTATTTTCCACCTTCTCCGAGTCCAGGGTGATCGATCGCGCGCGCCATCGGAATCCCATGTTCCTTTTTGTCCACTGCTTCGGTTCCTGCCTCGCGTACATTCTCAATCTCTATCTTCTCTGCATCCGCCAGGCGCAACGTCAGTTCATAGCTATGAATCCGCACCTCAACCGGATCGCCCATCGGCGCATATTTTACCATCGTAACCGATGCAGTCGGAATCAATCCCATATCCAGAAAATGATGCCGCAATGCACCTTCTCCGCCAACTGCCCGAACGGTTGCAGTTTTTCCTATTGGTAAATCCTTTAATGTCATTCTCTGCCTCCATCTCTCTTCATTGGTCAAACTCATTGTATGTCATCAGGCTTCTACATCCGCCTGATTTTGAAGCAAAGCATAGAGAGAAAAATACTATTGAAATTTTTTCTCAATTATGTTTCCAGATAAGTCTATTGTACTTTAGGGAATTTGTCAATCGTTGGAATCTTTAAGAATCTACCAATCAGAAAAAAACACAGAAAAGATAAAAGAAAAACAGCAAGGATGAATCATCCTCACTGTCTCAAAATAGCTGGGCTACAAGGATTCGAACCTTGAAAATGACGGAGTCAGAGTCCGTTGCCTTACCATTTGGCGATAGCCCAATCTTTTATTTCATAGCTGTCTCAGCCACATTTATTATTATATCATAAATTTTTGTTTCGTCAAGTATTTTTTTCAAACACTTATGTTTTTTTGAACAATTATAATTATTTACCAGTTCGAAACATTTTACAGTCTCGTAATGCCCCGGATATTTTTCCGTCACAAGGCTTCCTGCAAATAATTCTAATGGTTCTTAAAATTCCTGCTGCCCGAATCCAACTTCTGATAACTCCAGGCATATCATGGTTCAGGCAGCAGGAATCATATATCCTCATACACTCCGCTTTAATTAGCTGACTCCGCATCTGTCTTCGTTTCTTTTTCCGTCTGCTTTGTCTCCATCTGACTGTACTCTGTCTCCGAGTGCGTGCTCTCTTTTACTGCTTCTGTCTGTGTCTCCGGCGCACGGGATGTCTCGGATGGCTTTGTCTCCACTGTCTCATCATCCGCATCGTCGTCATCCTCATCCATCAGATCATCCGCAATATCCGGCGTCTCGAAATAGCCTTTTACCGTGCCAAAGGAACCGCCGTCCCGCACTGCCACTCCGCCGAGCGTAAACGTGCACTCCGTATTGGCTGGAAGCCCTTTGACGTGAATCTCACAGGAGGTTCCGCCTGTGTCCGTGATTCTCGCCGAATAGCTCTGACCGTCCGGATCTATCACCGACACGGTCGGATTTTTCCATTTAACCTTTTCCTTAAAAACGATGTTCAGCGAACCGCTCTCGTAGTCCACATAGTCAATCTTCGCTTTCTTGCCTCCCGAATCGACTTCTTCCTCGTCCTCATCTGCTGCGGTGGTTGTCTCCACCGGGCGTGCAGCAGTCGATGGCTGCTCTGCCGGCGTCGGTTCATTTTCCGGCTGACCGGTGCTTTCCACGGTCGTCTCCGCTAAGGTTTCTTCCTCGGTCTGCGGCAATGTCACCTCATGAACCAGAGCCGCATCCGTCTCAATGGTGCTGTCCGTCTTCGAATAACCTACCGTATAAGCACGATCCGCGATCTCCCGCGCAATCTCTTCCATCGTCATACCGGCAAATTTTTTCATATCATTTTCGGTCAGGTCGTTATCCCGGATCAGCTCCCGCAGAAAATACGCTTTTCCATAAGAAATATTGTATTTCTCCGCCAGATCCTGAATCTCCCCGGTTACCTTCATCCGCTGGTCATAGACAACCGCCTGTACCGCGTGTTCCTGCAGGGAAGACTCTACATCCCCTACGACATCCTGACGCAAAGATGATGCCTTTTTCTCATTCTCATTGGACACGGTAACCAGAATCGCATTGTCCAGTTCATCCAGATAACCGTTCCGGACCATCGAACCGATCAATGCGTTGACCGCAATATCAAGGTCTACATTTTTCAAATTCATATCATCCAGGATCGTCTCCGCATCCTCATTAAGCGGATTCGCCTGCAATACTTTCTCGTTCCGGTTGACGGAAAGCTCAATACTCGGATTGACATCGATGCCAATCACCGAATCGACACGGTGATTCTGGTAAAATGAAACACCGCCTCCTAACACAGCCACACACAAGCAGGCGGCTGCTGCCATCGCCACGGTCCGCATCCGGCGGTACATCCGTACACGGCGGGATGGTTTTACATAGATCTCCTGTGGCGTCGAGAGATCGATTTTATCGAATACGTTGGGAGTCAGGGCGTCCATCGCCGACCGCAAATGTGACTCAATCTCATCCTGTTCCCACGCTGTTTCAGAGTGATCGGTCAATGTACTCCCTCCTCTCTCAGGTGTTTTTTCAGTTTTTTCATAGCACGGTTGTACTTGGAAAGCACCGTTGCCAGCGGCATCTCCAAATCTGCCGCGATCTCACGATGTTTTAACCCCGCTGATGTCCGAAGAAGTACAATCTGCCGTTCTTCTTCATTTAATATTTTGAGTGCCGCGTGTAATACCATCTTATCCGCAGCATCCTCTATCTGGGGACAGAATTCCCCTGTCTCCATCTCAGAAAGATCCGAAAGCCCGATATCCGCTTCATGCTTCTGGTCACGGAAGCGCATATAGCAAAGATTTCTAGCGATCGTAAACATCCACGCCAGCGGTTTTCCCTGCGACTGATAGCTTCCAGCCGAAGTCCAGACCTTTAAATAAAGCTCCTGCATGACCTCCTCAGAGTCCTGCGGATTCCGCAAAATCGATAGAATAAAACCGTATATAGTTTTATCCGTATTCTGATAAAGCTGCTGAAACGCCGCCTTATCCCCCTCTGCCACTCGCAGAAGCAGCTTTTCATCGCTCATCTTATCATAGGCGACCGCCTCTTCCATGGTCGTTAAAAGCCCCATCAAAAACATGGACGAAATTTCCTTTCTATATAACTTAATGCAGAGAAACCAGTTCTTATTGCATTTGTTATGAATTTTTTCTGATTTCTGTCCAGCTCCTCACGGCAGCTGGCAAAAACCAATGCAGCTTTATTCATACTCGACCCTTTCCAGAAAAAGCCCCTCCGGCGGCGCTGTAAAGCCTGCCAGCGCTCGGTCACAGGAAAAAA
>NZ_FR894998.1:7923-8602 GCF_000434655.1 Clostridium sp. CAG:43
CGCCTCCGCTACTGATTCCGGTGTCCGCTTATGAAGTCCTACCTCGATCAGTGTACCGGTCAGGATTCTTACCATATTATATAGGAAGCCGTTGCCACGAAAATGCAGTTCGCACACACTTTCCTGCATGGTCAGCTCAATAGCAGTGAGATTCCGCACCGTCGATTTTTTTATCCGTTTCAACGAACAGAATGCTTTAAAATCGTGCTCACCCGTCAGATACGCAGCCGCCCGCCTCATGGACGCTATGTCCAGCGGTTCCCCCAGACCGTACACATATCGGCGCTCAAATACATTTTTCTTCGCTGCCGTCTCAATCCGGTAGCAGTACGTCTTGGAAACAGCATTTAAACGGCTGTGAAAACGCGTTCCCGCCTCCTGTGCCGATAAAACAGCGATATCATCCGGGAGATAGCGGTTCAGGTACGCTTTCAACTCCTCCGCGCTCATCCCGGCACAGGACGCCGGAAGATGGAAATTCGCCACCTGTCCCCATGCGTGGACCCCTGCATCTGTCCGTCCGGAACCGTGCACCTCTACCGTCTGCCCCGCCATTTTCTCCAGAATCTGCTCTAATTTTCCCTGTATCGTCTTGTCCGTGTTTCCCTGCTTCTGCCAGCCGTCATAACGGCTTCCGTCATATTGCAGGGTAATTTTTATATTTCGATCTGGCATTTTT
>NZ_FR894999.1:0-15487 GCF_000434655.1 Clostridium sp. CAG:43
TATGCGGCGTATCGTGATATTTTTTCTTATATGCCCGGAGGAACGCAGCATAATTGCGGAATCCGGATTGATAGCAGGCTTCTGTGACGGGGGTGCCCCGGCGCAGGAGCTCGTTTGCGTTTTGGAGGCGTTTTTCGGTCAGGTATTCGGTAATGGTGTAGCCGGTTTCCTGGCGGAAGAGACGCATCATGTGGTATTTGCTTATGTAAAAGCGGGAGGCGAGCTGGTCGATCGTATGGTCTTCTTCCGGGTGTTCAGAGAGGTAGCGCATGAGTTCCAGGATTTTTTCGCCGGAAGGGGAGGTCGGAACGTATTCCCGATGGTTTTCGGAGGCGGCGCGATCGAGGTGTACCATAAATTCCAGGAATAATAAACGCAGAAGAAGCCCGGAGCCATAACTGCTGCCACCAAGGGATTCAAAGTTAGCATTGTCTCTGCCATTGTCATTTGTACCACTTGCCTGATAGGCATTTTCCAGTCTTGACAGCGCCTCTAAGAGCGGCGTCATGGTAAGGGAACCGAGGCGCAGAACATCGGACTGCTGTTCTCTGGCAAGCTGGAAACAGAGGTCGAGCGCACAGTCAGCACAGGAGAATGCATCCAGACATTCCGGCGACAGGTAGAGGATGATGCGCTCATATCGGCTGTGGTATGGCACGACCGGCTTGTGCAGGCAGTGCGCGCCGACGAGGACGATGTCGAGCGGGCGGAGGTGGTAGGAACGGCCTTCCACGATGTAGTCCGCTTCGCCATTTAACAGGATCAGGACTTTGTGGAAATCATGATAGTGGTAGGCAACCGGTGTATCCATCTGCCCGCGCAGGTGGAAGAGGCGGAATTCGTGGTTGAGGTAGCCGCGTTTTTCGTAGGCGGGGGATTCATGGGTGGTGTTTTCTGGCATAAGGGGACTCCTTTTTTGAGTGTATTGCAGGTTGATTGTTGCGGGAAATTATATCTTGTATAAATGCATTGAGTTTGTTGTTTTCCTCTGGGATAAATATGTTTTGAAACACAGACATTTCATTTCTTATTTCGTAACTGTTCAGTACCTTATTTCATATTATATAGCATTATATGCAATATTTAAAGCATGATTCTTCTATTAAAAGCTGCTATATTTTCCTAAAATTGAAATTAAAGAAAGCATAGATGGAATATTATGAAAATGCAGACATATTCAAAACATAAATGGATATGCATGATAAAGTGATTTCAAGAATGGAAGTAGAATAGAAATCATGGATGAAAGATTTTTATGGTATTGATTAAAAGGGGCAGGAGGTATCGCGATGAAACAGGTTGTGCTTGAAAAATATCACTGTATGGGAAATGATTACCTGGTGTTTGATCCAAATAAGAATGATCTGGAATTGAATGCGGAGAATATCAAGAAGATGTGCAGCCGTCATTTTGGCATCGGCGCGGATGGCATTCTGGCGGGTCCATATCTGGGGGAGAATGATTTTTATGTACGCATCTACAACGCGGACGGAAGCGAGGCGGAGAAGAGCGGCAACGGCATGGGTATTTTTGCAAAATATCTGCGGGACGCGGGATATGTGCAGAAAACGACGATCTCCTGGAAAACGCTGGGAGGCGAGGAGACAGTCTTTTATCTCAACGAGGATGCGACCCGTGTGAAAATTTCGATGGGACATCCGACGTTCTGGAGCGATGAGATTCCGGTGACCGGCGAGCGGCGGGAGATGGTAAACCAGACGATGGTATTTGGAAAGATTCCGTATGTCACGACTTGTCTTTCAATGGGAAATCCGCACTGTGTTATCTGGATGAATGAGATTTCGAAGGAAATGGTGTGCCGGATCGGCGAGCATTCGGAAACATCCGAATATTTCCCGGAAAAGGTCAATACGCAGATTTTAAATGTCCTTGACCGGACGAATATCCAGATCGAGATCTACGAGAGAGGCGTTGGATATACGCTGGCGTCCGGAAGCTGCGCCTGCGCGGCGGCGAGTGCGGCATACCGCCTGGGACTTGCCGATCCGCATATGTACGTCCATATGCCGGGCGGCACGCTGGAAGTGGAAATCAAGGAGGACGGCATGGTTTACATGGTCGGCGAGGTCGGCTATGTGGGACATATCCAGTTGGGAAATGAATTGAGCGAACAGCTGCGGATTAAATAAAAAAGTATTTGACAGAAAAATATCGGACTGCTATATTTTATTTATAAAAATTGTGAAAAGAATGACAGGGGCATTCTCACACAGCAAAACGATCATAAACGTATGCTTGAAATTTTGGGGGCTGTATAGGCAGGAAAATTCTGGGCGTATATGAAAAGAGGGCGAGGGGGCTGACTGGAAACAGAGACAGCTGCCTCGTTTTTTATAGGAGGAAATGGCGATGGGAGAGAATACGAACCGATCCGAACCTTTTTTTGATGAAGATGTTGATTTGGTAAAGCTGCAGTTTACCGATATTTTTGGACAGTGCAAAATGGTCCAGATGACGCGGAGGCAGGCGGAAAAAGCGATGAAAGAGGGGTATGCAATCAACCGGTTTGCGCTCGGCGGCTTACAGAAAGCTGGGATCGAGGGCGCGGCGGCGCCGGAGTATCTGACGGACCAGAGCGAGAGTGTGGAATTGTACTTGAAGCCGGATGCATCAACGTATCAGGTTCTTCCGTGGGATTCCGGGCAGGAAAATGTAGCGCGCGTGATCTGCCAGGTCTGCAATGCGGATGGGACGCCGTCCTGGACGGATTCGCGTCATATTTTACAGGAAACGGTAAAACGTGCCGAGAAGATGGGACTGGACTTTGATTTTGATTTCCAGTGTGAGTTTTATCTGTTTCACACGGATGATGATGGGAGACCGACGACGGTGACGCATGAGGTTGCCGGGTATTATGACGCGGGGCCGATCGATCTGGCAGAGGGCGTCCGCCGGGACATGGTTCTGAGCCTGGAGGAAGCAGGATTTGCGGTCGAGAGCACGCATCATGGTCTGACTGCCGGACAGCACAGCTTCGTCCTTCCGGCGCGCCGGGGCATTGAGGCAGCAGATTATTTACAGACGTTCAAGGCGGCGGTCAAACGGATTGCGAAACGCCATGGTCTGCATGCGACTTTTATGCCGAAGCCAAACATGAGCGGCGACGGCTCGGGGCTTCATGTGGGCGTGTCGATCTCTTCCAGACGGGGCGCCGAGGCGATGGCGCAGGCGAAGCAGTTTGCGGCAGGCGTGCTTAAAAATCTGAGCGATATGATGATTTTCACGAATCCGACCGTCAATTCATACAAACGTCTGGCGGCGGAGCGGAGCACGGTGTTCCAGCCGGAGTTCCCGGCGGCTGTGTGGGAAAAGGGAAGTGAAAAGGCAGTTCATGTGAAGGAAGACCGGAACGGACGTATTTCCGTGGAAGTGCAGTTCCCGGATCCGTCTGCGAATCCGTATCTGGCGCTGACAGCGATTCTGGCAGCAGGACTGGAAGGAATCGAGAAAGCGCTGGTGCTGGATGAAGAAGCGGGCGATGAGGATGCGCCGCGGTTCCCGGAGACATTGGGGATATTGCTCCAGAAGCTGGATCAGAATGAATTTGCACACCGTGTATTTGGAGAAAAGTTCTGCCGGATGTACGGCGAGGGCAAGAAAGAGGAGTGGGAACGCTTCTGTGCCTATGTGACGGATTGGGAAACAGCGGAATATCTGTATCGTTGTTAGGGGGTACGAAATCGCAGTGAGGTGAGACCACGTGGGAAACATCATAGTAGCATTTTCGAAGCCGCAGGACGGACGAAATATTAGAAATATACTCGTAAAACATGGAATACAGGTCACAGCCTCCTGCACATCGGGCGCGCAGGTATTAGCGTTAACCGATGATTTGCGAAGCGGGATTGTGGTGAGCGGCTACCGGTTTGGTGATATGACCTGCCGGCAGCTTGCCGACCAGCTGCCGCCGGGATTTGATTTGCTTCTCATTGCTTCCCCGAGCCGGTGGAGCGGCGAAGCGATGGGAAGGATTGTCTGCCTGCCGGCGCCGTTTAAAATGGGAGATTTAGTTTCGACGGTCCGCATGATTGAGCAGACGCAGGCGGAAAAAAGACGGCGGATGCGCCGCCAGCCGCCGCAGAAGCGCAGGGAAGAGGATCAGAAAGCGATCGACACCGCAAAGGCTATTTTGATGGAGCGGAACCGGATGACGGAGCCGGAGGCGCACAAATATCTGCAGAAATGCAGCATGGACAGCCAGGTCAGCCTTATTGAGGCGGCACAAATGGTAATCAGTCTTTACAAAATGGCGTAAGATCCTTTACAATAGGATCAAAAAGGCAGAAGGAGCAGCAAAAACGATGAAATTTACAAAAATGCAGGGACTTGGCAATGATTATGTCTATGTCAACTGTTTTGAAGAAACGGTAAACGATCCGGAGAAGCTGGCGATTGCCGTCAGTGACCGCCATTTTGGAATTGGTTCCGATGGATTGATTCTGATTACCCCATCCGAGGTGGCAGACTGCCGCATGGATATGTACAATCTGGACGGTTCCCGCGGCGCGATGTGCGGCAACGGCATCCGCTGTGTGGGAAAATATGCGTATGACCACCATATCGTGGACAAGCCGCAGATTTCTGTTGAGACATTGTCCGGGATTAAATATCTGGATATGAAGGTCGAAAATGGCAAAGTAACGGCGGTCACCGTCGATATGGGCGAGCCGGAGCAGACTTCCGCGCTTCCGGAGAAGATCGAGGTAGATGGAACGGAATACGAATTTACCGGAATTTCCATGGGAAATCCGCATGCTGTTCTGTTTATGGAGGAGATTGATTCCCTGGAACTGGAGACGATCGGACCGAAATTCGAGTTCCATAAGCGTTTCCCGGACCGTACCAACACCGAGTTTGTCAAGGTCATTGACCGCACACACGTAAAAATGCGTGTCTGGGAGCGCGGATCCGGCGAAACGATGGCATGTGGAACAGGTGCCTGCGCGGTTGCCGTTGCATCTATTCTGGCAGGGCATACGGAGGATGAGGTTGAGGTCGGGCTGCTGGGCGGTTGCCTGCAGATCCGCTGGGACCGCGAGAAAAACCGCGTGTTCATGACTGGACCGGCAGTGGAAGTGTTTAGCGGGGAGTATGAGGAATAATTAAACAGGAAACTTTGGGACTTCTTTCACATATGGTAGTAGTACAACGATATGTGAGAGGAGTCTTTTCTTTTGGAAGAAAAAAAGAAAGTGATGATAGATGCCGGGCACGGCGGAACGAAAGATCCGGGAGCAGTATTTGAGGATCGGATGGAAAAGGACGATACCCTGCGTCTGGCGCTGGCAGTAGGGAGGATTCTCGAGGAAAATGGGGTGAATGCCGTCTACACGCGGTCAACGGACGTCTATGACACGCCCTACCAGAAAGCAGAGATGGGAAATGAGGCGGGCGCGGACTATTTTGTTTCCCTGCACCGCAATGCGGCGAGTGAGCCGGGAAAAGGTTCGGGCGTCATGACGCTGGTGTACAAGACAGGCAGGAAATCAGAACAGCTGGCGGATTCAATCCAGAGAGAGCTGGCGCGCACCGGATATGTAGATCTCGGCGTGATCGAGCGCCCGGATTTGATTGTGCTGCGGAAAACGCAGATGCCGGCGGTTCTGGTTGAAGCTGGATTTATCGACAATCCGGAGCTGGATTTATCGACAATCCGGAGGATAACAAGCGGTTTGACGCGCAGTTTGACGAAATTGCGGCGGCGGTTGCATCTGGGATTCTAAATGTAATCGATGACGACATGGATCGCCGTCCGGTGGAAGAGAGCGACTATTATTACCAGATCCAGACGGGGGCGTACCGCATCCGATCGCTGGCAGAGCAGCAGTTAGAAGAACTGCGCCGTATGGGATTCCCTGCATTTCTGGTGTACGATGGGACGTATTTCAAGCTTCGGGTCGGTGCGTTTAAAAATCTCGACAACGCTGTGCGGATGGAACGGGAACTGCGGAAGGCGGGATTTCCGACGGTGCTTTTGTATGAGAGGGAGGTGAAGTAGGGGAGAAAAGCTGAAAAACAGGCGCTATCTGAAAATAAGAATAGAATGACTTATTTGATTGATTTTTGCTGTGCTTTTTGTAAAAATGAATGGAAAAAATCCCCTCATTATGGTATGCTGAAGATAGAAAGCAACATGCATTTTCTTGTAGATAAAGGGAGGGGTTTGGTATGTCAGAGAAGAAAAAAATTATCATCACGATTGCGAGGCAGTATGGAAGCGGCGGTGCGGATACGGGCAAAAAGTTGGCGGAAGATCTGGGGATCAGTTTTTATGATAAGAACATTCTCCGTATGAATTCAGATGAGAGCGGTATCAAAGAGAGCTATTTCCATCTGGCAGACGAGAAGGCGGGCAACCGGCTTTTATACAAGATTATCAATACATTGACACCGGAAAAGGGCGCACCGTCGTTCGGTTCCGATCTCATTTCAGCCGACAATCTGTTTCGCTTCCAGTCGGAAGTGATCCGGAAGCTGGCGGCGGAGGAATCCTGCGTCATCATCGGCCGATGCGCGGATTATGTGCTGGACGGCACCGAGGGACTGATTCGCGTGTTCCTCTACGCGGATATCAAGGTGCGCGAGGAGCGCGTGCGTGAGCGGAATCTCTATGCGGACAAAGATGTCCTCAAAAATATCCACCGGATCGACCGGGAACGCCGCGATTATAATCGTTATTATGCAGGGCGCGACTGGGAGAAGCCGGAGAATTACGACCTTTTGATTAATACGACGCAGATTGGTGTGGACGGGGCGGTTCAGTTGATTAAGGATTATTTAAAAATGAGGGGGCTTTTGTAAGGGAAAAAGAATGACTTCCACTTGCAATTCAATATAGTATCGTGTAAAATGGCACATACAGCCGGGCGAATACGAGAGTGTTTGGACGGCTGTATGTGCTGTTTTGCTATTATTACAAGTAAGGGGAAAATATGAAATATCAAAATGATATTGACAAAATGAATACGAACCGGAATTTATTTCTGATGTCGCTGCCGATCTTCGTGGAGCTGTTATTGCAGCTTTTGGTCGGAAACGTTGATCAGATGATGGTAAGCCGGGTATCGCAGCCCTCGGTGGCAGCGATTGTCAATGCGAACCAGATCATGAACCTGGTAATTATCGTGCTGAGCATGGCATCGACGGCGGTTACCGTGATTTTGTCCCAGTATCTGGGCGCGCAGGATGAAAAAAATGCATCCCGGACCTGCATGGTCTCGATCGTGCTGATCGGCGGCGTCAGTCTTGCGGCAACGATCCTGGTTTTTGCCGGGCACACGCCGCTTTACCGGGCGATCCATGTGCCGGAGGAGGTTTTTGATGAGGCGTCGCTGTATCTGCTGATTGTCGGCGCATTTATTCTGGTGCAGGGATTTTATCTGACCTTCTCAGCGATGATCCGCGCATTTGCTATGGTAAAGGAAGTCATGATTATATCAGTTATCATGAATGCCATGAATATTGTGGGAAATGCGATTTTAATCAACGGCTGGTTCGGAATGCCGCAGCTTGGGGCGGTCGGAGCGGCGATCTCGACGGATATCAGTAAGTTAGTTGGTCTGGCATTGATGATCGGAATGTTTTTCAAGAGCCGCCGCGTCAAAATGGGAATGAGTTATCTGCGTCCATTTCCGGTGCAGATTTTAAAAAATCTCTGCCTATTGGCAATTCCGACGGGGGTCGAAAGTTTTTCGTACAATCTATCCCAGATGATAATTCTGGGAATTGTTAATTCCTTTGGCACGCTGGTTACTGTAACCAAGGGATATTGTACGATTTTTGCCAATATTGATTATGTTTATGCGATGGCGATCGCGACGGCAACCCAGATTGTGCTGGGCTACCTGATCGGAGCGCGCCGTCTGAATGATATACAGAAACGAGTGAATGCGACACTGAAGGTTGCGATTGCGGCGTGTGTCGGGATGGCGGTGCTGATGTGCCTGGGAGGTAAATACATTTTCCTGATTTTCACAGACAACCCGGAGATCATTGCGCTTGGACGGCGGATTCTGGTGATTGAGATTGTGCTGGAGATCGGGCGCGCGGTCAACATTGTTATGACCAAATGCCTGATTGCGGTCGGCGATGTCCTGACCCCGACCACGGTCGGAATCACCTTCCAGTGGGTCGTAGCTGCCGCCGGCTCCTGGTTGCTCGGCAGCAAGCTCGGCTGGGGGCTGGAAGGCGTCTGGATTGCAATGGCAGCTGATGAATGCGTGCGCGGACTCATTTACGCGGTGCATTTTAAGAAAGAACGTTGGAAGAAGAATTTTAAGGGCGTGAAGACGGAAGCAGAGTTGGGAGAGGCGTAGAAGATAAGCGAAGAAAGAAAGTGTGAGAAAAAATGAAAGAAACAGGATGGAAAAAGACAGCAGGGAATTGTCCTGATGGAAAAAGAACGGAAGGAAAGAGATCGTTTGGCCGGGGGGAGAAAACAACTGGATTTTCCAAGAATAGTGCAAAAGTGGGAGTCAATGGGGAAAAACAGGGAAAATCTGCTCGTAAAGTGTCTGGAGTTGAGGATAAATGGGGCACACATGGGGACAGGAAACGAAATGTAGGGGAAAAAGACGGTCAGAAAACGGTTCGTGGTGGACAGCGTGGAAAAACAAAATGTCCGATTTACCGTGAGTGCGGTGGCTGTCAGTATCTCCATTTAACCTATGATCAGCAGTTAAAAGAAAAACAGAAGCGCATGGAAGAACTGCTGGGCGGTGTCTGTCCGGTTCGTCCGATCATTGGAATGGAAGAGCCGTATCATTACCGCAATAAAGTTCATGCGGTATTTGGATTGGATCGGAAAAACAATCCAATTTCTGGCATTTACAAAGAGGGGACACATCGGATTCTTCCGGTGGATTCCTGTCTGATTGAGGATCAGAAAGCAGACGAGATCATCGTGACGATCCGGAGTATGCTTCGTTCGTTCAAGATCCGTGTTTTTGATGAGGACACCGGATACGGTCTGCTGCGTCATGTATTGATTCGCCGCGGCTTCACAACCGGCGAGATTCTGGTCGTTTTGGTGACAGCATCCCCGGTATTCCCATCGAAGAACAATTTCGTCAAGGCGCTTCGTGAAAAGCACCCGGAAATTACTACGATTGTCCAGAATATCAACGGCAGAAGCACCAGTATGGTGCTTGGCGACAAAGAACACGTTCTGTACGGAAAAGGATATATAGAGGATGTTCTCTGCGGGCTCCGTTTCCGCATCTCATCCCGTTCCTTCTACCAGATCAATTCTGCGCAGACGGAGAAGCTGTATGCCAAGGCAATGGAGCTGGCAGAATTGACCGGAAATGAGACAGTGTTGGATGCCTACTGCGGTATTGGTACGATCGGTCTCATTGCCAGCAAACACGCGGGCAAAGTTATCGGTGTAGAGTTAAATCAGGATGCAGTGCGGGATGCAGTGCAGAATGCGAAGAAGAACGGCATCACCAATGCACAGTTCTTCTGCAATGATGCAGGCCGGTTCATGTCTCATATGGCAGCCAGAGGCGAGAGTGCAGATGTGGTATTTATGGACCCGCCGAGAAGCGGAAGTACCGAGGAATTTATCGATGCGGTAGCCCTGATGCAGCCGAAACGTGTCGTCTACATTTCCTGTGGTCCGGATACATTGGCACGCGATTTGAAAATATTCGCAAAGCACGGTTATCGGGCGAAAGAAGCATGGCCGGTGGATTTGTTTGGGTGGACGGGGCATGTCGAGACGGTTGTCTTGCTTTCCAAGGGTGAGATCGACTCGAAAAAGATTCGGGTGGAGTTCTCGCTGGAAGATATGGATACCTCCGGCTTCCAGCAGGGAGCCACCTATGAGCAGATCAAGGGACGAGTGCTGGAGCAGACCGGATTAAAGGTATCTTCCCTGTATATCTCACAGATTAAGCGGAAATGTGGTCTGGAGGTCGGGCAGAGCTATAACCTGTCGAAGAAGGAAAATGCCAAACAGCCGCAGTGTCCGCCTGAGAAAGAGAAAGCAATCCGAGAAGCAATGAAATATTTTGGGATGATATAGAGAGGTACGGGAAGAAATGATGAATGAATTAGACAAACAAAACTTTACAAATTATGTAGAAGTAAAATCCTTTGGTGATATTTTTCCCAAAAAAGGAACAAATACCAGAACGCCTTACGAGCATCAGAAGAAGGCAATGGAAGCATTGGATAAGATGAATCAGGAGGCATCATACAGCACACTGGTAGTTCTTCCTACTGGTGGTGGTAAGACATATACTGCTTCCATGTGGCTCTTAAAAAATGCTATTGATAAGAGAAAGAAAATTCTTTGGATTGCCCATCGCCAGATGTTGCTGGATCAGGCTGCTGAGTCTTTTCAAAAGTTTGCTTATACAGAAGTTGTCCCCCACATTTCTTCCTTCTGCTTTAGAATTGTTTCTGGAGCTTCCAGCCATGACCGAACCAGCGACATTCGTCCGGGTGACAACTTGCTGATTGTCAGCAAGGACAGCATCGGAAGAAACATTGATCGATTGGATCAATGGCTCAAAGGTGAAAAAGAGCTGTATTTGATTGTGGATGAAGCTCATCATTCAACCGCAAAAACGTACAGAAAGGTCATTGATTATGTAAAGGCAAAGGTTCCTAATTTAAAACTGATTGGTTTAACTGCTACTCCGTTCCGTACTGCTGAAGAAGAACAGGGACTGTTAGCAAAAATATATACTGACGGTATCAGTGATGGACGAGTTGTTCACGGTGATGTTGGAATCACATATCAGATCGGACTAAAGGAACTGATTAACAGACAGATTCTTGCAAAACCTATTTTTGAAAGCTTTTACACGGATGAAGAATACGGCGATTCTCTCGGTGTTGACGCATGGGAAAGCATTCAACATTTGGATGTTCTGCCGGATGAGGTTGCACAGCAGATGGCAGATAGTGCAGCCCGTAACAAACTGATTGTCGAAACTTATAAGGCAAAACAGAATGACTATGGTCAGACAATATTGTTTGCCGTTAATGTGGTTCATGCAATTCAGTTGACCTCTCTTTTCAAAAAAGCTGGTATCAAAGCTGACTTCATCGTATCTTCTGTTAAGGATGCCATTACTGGTGTGACGATTAGCCGGGAGGATAACGAAAGAAAGCTGGAAGACTATCGAAATGGAAAGTTGCAGGTTTTGATCAATGTCAACATTTTGACTGAGGGCGTTGATTTGCCCAAAACTAAAACAGTGTTTTTGGCAAGACCTACTGTTTCTTCCATTTTGATGACGCAGATGGTTGGTCGTGCATTGCGTGGTACAGCAGCAGGCGGCACAGCCAGCGCATATATTGTTTCGTTCGTAGACCACTGGAACGAGCATATTGCATGGGTTAATCCGGAAAGCCTATTTGATGGAAACAATGACTTTCAGGATAATGAATCTGAGCGTGCCAAACGAGATCTGCGCATGATTGCTATTTCCAAGATTGAGGAGTTTGCAGCTATTTTGGATGATGCAGTTGATACTACTGCGTTGGAAAAAGTGCCTTTTGAGCAAAGAATCCCTGTTGGTATGTATGCGTTTACATATCTTGAAGAAAACGGAATGGATCACGCTTATCAGGTAATGGTCTACGACAGCACACAGAATGCCTATAAAAATTTGATGGATGCGCTTCCTTCCCTATTCAAGTCTTTTGGTGCAACAGAAGAATATTTGACAGAAGCGCAGCTTGATGAAATGGAAGCACAGTGCCGGGATTCGTTCTTTTGCGGAGAGATGATTCCTCCTTATGAACGGAAGGATGTTCTGAATATCCTGAAATATTATGCCCAATATGAAGCCGTTCCGCAGTTCTATACTTTCGCTGAGGTAGACAGAAGCAAACTTGATGTTAGCAAAATTGCCCAGCATATTTGGGACGAAGATATGGGCGAACGCAAAAGAACAGAGTATATTGATTCGCTCTGGGAATCCAGTGATGATAATATGCTTCGCCTGTTTTTTGGTAGGAAACTATATTTCCTCCGTCAGCTGAACATCGAATTGATGAAACTATCGCATCCCGATATATACGATGATGAAAACAACATAAAGTATGGAACCAGAGCATTAGAAGATTTGCCTTTGCATGAAATTGGGAAAATCAATCCTGCTTTGGAAAAGGAATTGAGAGATCAGGCTTTTGAAAAAGCTAAAGATGCAGATGGAAATTACCGGTGCGCTTGCTGTGGTGTTGCAGACAAGTCACGTATCTATTTCCAAGTCGATCATATCGTTCCGATGAACAACGGCGGCAAAAGCGTTGTAGAAAATTTGCAAATTCTCTGTCGTCAGTGCAACGGAACGAAAGGTGATCAGTAATGCAAGGGTTATGCTACTCTGCACTCGATATTGCGGTAATTGTCAGCAGTATGCAGCTCGGCTGTCGAGATGAAAGCAGAATACTTGACCGGATATGGGAGGGCGAGAAAGCATTTCTCGATATTCCATACAGAGCAAATCAGCGGAAATTCATTTTAGACACCTACCATTGGTTACAATATTTCTATGATAAACCAGTGATCGATAAAGAATTTCCTGCAATACAGAAAGATTTGGCGTATTCAAACAGGACTTTGCAAGCAGACCAATTAACCAGCGATTTCTCGGATTTGGATTTGTTTTTCAAAAGCATCCGCATCCGTATTTTGTATGGATATGGAAATGATTATGTTAGAATTAAGCTGAGAACCCTGCTCAAGCAGTATGGCTATAAACGAAGGTCTCAGTTGTTGCTTCAACACATAAACCGATGTATGCTGTTCTATCATCTGGGAGCGACGTTGCGTGGTGGCGTGCCATGCTCTATCGAAGATGCCGATTTGGATCAGATGCTGACATTTCGAGTAGTATGATAAAACCGCTGCAATTTTCATCCCCGAGCAGGATGGAATATGCAGCGGTTTTATATTTCCTGAGGAATGGTGTCAAACTGCATTTTTACAGTTTGGGTACCATTTTCGAGGAAAATATGAAGGGTGTCCAGAGGGGCGCAGCCCCTTGGCTCTGGGTTTCCAATAGGGGCGAGCAGCATCCCTGTTGGCACACAATTTTCCGCAGGAAAGTCTAGTGTGTTATACCTTTGTAGAGCGGATGGCAGCCGGAAATGTAGCACACCCTTGAATCTGTGCTGCAATTCCGGCGTTCTGGTGGGAAAGGTTGCCCCATAAATGGGGCAGTCTGAGCAACAGGAAAAGGCTGGAAGAAGGTGCAGAAAGCAGCTTTTTCCAGCCGGTCAGCAGCGGAACAAAGGTATATCAAAAGCCCCCGTCCTGCCGCAGCATCTATCGTTAAAACCACCACGGCAGTTCCAGCCATAGATTGTCCAGCGCCAGAGCCTCGGTTGACTTTGCCCGACTTTCACTGAGATGGAAATGCAACGCCGTCCCAATCAGAGGGTGTTCCAGATCGTCCTCAAAGCCAAATCGGTACAGGAGGTATGCCCTGTCTCTTGCGGGAATGCGTCTCAGTCCCTCGTACAGCTCCCGCCGGTTTTCTTCTTCAATCAGGATCTTCTCTGGCTCAGCGGCATACGGATCAGCGATCAGCTCGGAACGCTGCATGGGGTCCTCGCCGGGGAGCAGATCATCCAGATTGATCCGTTCCATAGGAAATCCATCCTCTTTTGATTGCAGCCGCTGCTCAAAGGTGGCAAAGGCGGCGGAAATCAAATCCATCATGGCGTTGCGGATGGCTTGTCCGGCATAGGTCAAGAACTTTATTTTCTTGTCAGGGTCGTACAGGGAGATAGCCCGTAAAAGGCCGATGCTTCCCTCCTGAATCAGATCATCGTGGTCGATGCCAAGCTCACTGTTGCCCAGCCCTACGCTTTGATACAGTTCATTTGCAAGCTTTTGTATGTATCCCAGATTGTTTTTTACCAGCTGCTCCTGCGCCTGTGCATCCCCTCGCTGTGCCAGTACGCAGAGCTGCTCATTTGTTTTTGGCTTCATGATCCTGTTCCGCCATCCGCTGTACCATGTGAAGCAGTGCCTGCCGCACTTCCCCCAGAGAATCGGCATCGGCAAGCTCCATCCCGGAGACACTGGCAATAATCAGATCCACAAACTGTTCCGGCGAAACAGATGGATGCAGTGCATCCTGCCCTTTCATCGTTTCCGAATACATCTGTTCCACCATTTCTTTGGTCAGCGGCTCCCCTGTTTCCGTGCCGATTTCTTTTTTGATCTCCCGCAAAACAGCCATAAACTGATTTTGGATATTGGTCAGGTCTGCCTGATAGACGGGCACCTTATTCAGTAATGCAGTCTGTGCTGCTTGCTGGGCCGCTTTCCTGGCATCAGGCTGTTCTTTTCCTGTTCCCAACAGCATGGAACTGAGCGTTTGAACTATCTGATTCTGCACCGCAAAACCAGAGGCAAGGGTATCATCAAAATACAGCGCAATCATATTGGTAAGCTGGGCGAAGCGGCGGTTTTCCAGCAGACGGCTTACCACCTGCGGATTGGTTCTGCCGGTATAAAGGTTCCGTGCCGCTTCAGCGGACAATCCCAGCTCGGAAATGTCATAGTTTTTCCGGTCAGGGACATCAGTCATGCACAGGAGAAAATCGGTAGAAACATTGAAGATGCGGGCAATGCTAATCATCTGATCCAGGCTGAGCGTATCCTTCGTACCGTTGATAAAACGGCTCAGAGTGCTTTCGGTAACTCCGATTTTCTTGGCCAGAACCGCTTGCGTAATTTTATGTTCCTTCATCAAGTCCTGCAACCGCTGCTGCGGCGTGCTGGGAAGATACCGCTGCTCCATATCCAAGCCCCCTCTCAGTTTTTCTTGATGTATTTCCCGCTTTTGATGCGGGCGTCTTTTGGCTTTTCCGCATTTTCCGGGATGATCCAGCGGCAGCCTGCTCGCTGTGCGCCAGGGATGCGGTTTTCATTACAGAGAACGCCGACACGCCGGGGCGATACCCCCCATTTCTCTGCTGCTTCAAAGGTAGAAAGGTATTTCATGGTTTATTATGTCCTTTCCTGATTCTATATAAATTATATTCCATAACCGGAATAATATCAACATATCTTTGTGAACATCTGCCGCTCTGAGGTTTTGCATTTTTGCAAGATTTCAGGGCTGCTTTTTTGTTTCTTGCAAAACTGACGGATTTTTCGGGATGGCCCCTTTTTCTCCGTACATTGAAGTGACAGGGAAAACCTGTACGAAAAATCAAGGAGGAAAACACATGAGTATCTACGAATTTGTAAAGGCAAACGTGACCGTCCCGCAGGCTGCCGAACACTACGGAGTGGAGGTGCAGCGGAATGGGATGTGCCGCTGTCCGTTCCACGATGACCGGCACCCCAGCATGAAACTGAACAAGGATTATTTCTACTGCTTTGGCTGCGGGGCTCACGGCGATGTGATTGAGTTCACCGCCCGTTTGTTTGGCCTGGGCAGCTATGAGGCGGCGAAAAAGCTGGCGCATGATTTTGGACTTGACCCGG
>NZ_FR895000.1:0-1220 GCF_000434655.1 Clostridium sp. CAG:43
GCACAAAAAAGCACCGGATTTTTGAAAGATGAATCACGCTTTCCACAGACTATGGAGGTTGCAATAAGCGTAGACCGCTTCGACCTCATCGCCCTCGCAGAGGGCGAAGCAGATCTCCGGCTTTTCGCCGGGATGCAGCTCCTTGCGCTGATTTCCCTGCTTGGTCTGGAGAGATACCCACTCGATGTAGTGCTCCGGCAGCATGGGATGCTCCACGGAGCCAACCTTGACATGGACGACGCCGTTTTCCACCGTCCAGACAGGAACATGCTTCTCCACGGCGGCGTCGGTGGTGCCGGGAATGATCTCGGTCATCGGCTCGCCGCAGCAGATGACGGGAACGCCCGTGTCCTTGATCTTGGCAATGATGTTACCGCAATGCTTGCAAATGTAAAACTTCTGCTCCATGATGATTCTCCTTTTCTTTCTTTAATAATTTTCCGCGTGGATCTCAAAATAGCTCTGGGGATGATTGCAGGCAGGGCAGACTTCCGGCGCTTTCTCACCGATCACAATGTGACCGCAGTTGCGGCACTCCCATACCTTGACCTCACTCTTGGCAAAGACTTCCGCCATCTCCACATTGTGCAGCAGAGCACGGTAGCGCTCCTCATGGTGCTTTTCAATAGCGGCAACCAGACGGAAGCGCTGCGCCAGCTCATGAAAGCCTTCCTCATCGGCAGTTTTGGCAAAGCCGTCGTACATATCCGTCCACTCGTAGTTCTCACCCTCAGCGGCGGAGAGAAGGTTTTCGGCGGTGTCGCCAATGCCGTTCAGTTCTTTGAACCACAGCTTGGCGTGTTCCTTCTCATTATCAGCGGTTTTGAGGAACAGCGCCGCGATCTGCTCGAAGCCTTCCTTCTTGGCCTTGGATGCAAAATAGGTGTACTTGTTACGTGCCTCGGACTCACCGGCAAAGGCAGCCATCAGGTTTTTTTCGGTTTGAGTTCCTGCGTATTTCGTTTCTTTCATGGTGAATACTCCTTCCTGTTTTTCTGCTTTTATTGTAGCAAATCTATGATTTTCTTCTGTGACGAAGTCACATTTCTTCTTATTTTAGATGATTTAGTCTGTCCTTATCCCGCAGCGTGATTGCACCACGCTTCAGCTCCACCAGTCCGTCCTCCGAGAAGCTTTTGAGCATCCGTGCCACTGCCTCCCGCGCCGAACTGATGTGCTGGGCGATCTGCTCATGGGTCATGCGTATCGTGTCGGAGCTG
>NZ_FR895001.1:0-542 GCF_000434655.1 Clostridium sp. CAG:43
ATCTGGAGAGGTCATAAGATGGCTCACATCACCACACCGGCTGGTACCGACCTGTACATGGAAATGAATCAGATGGAGCCGATCATCGAATGTGGTATCGCGAGAAATCCGGGCGATGCAATGGCATGGTCTGACGGCGAGGTTTCCTTAGGACCGGTGATCGACACAACCCATGGCAAACTGGTAATTGATGGACCTATCTGCTACTATGGATGCCCGACCACACCGGTTGAGTTAAGAATCGAAAAAGGGCGTATCGTAGAGGTAGTTGGCGGCGATCCGAAGATTTGTAAAGAAATCCGCCGTCAGATCGCAGAAGTTAAAGATTCCGACAACATCGCAGAGATCGGACTTGGTCTGAATCCGGCTTGTATGTTTAACGGAGACTTCGAGGAAGAGAAGAAGGCAAGAGGAACCTGCCACATCGCAATGGGCAACGGCTTCTACTATGGACAGCCGGCACGTTCGACCGTACATATCGACATGGTACAGTACAATCCGACCGTTATCTTCGACGAGGGAACACCGGAAGAGGTTCTGAT
>NZ_FR895002.1:0-534 GCF_000434655.1 Clostridium sp. CAG:43
TGAGCCAAATAATTATTATTCCTACGGTTGATTTTTTCGGAATTATTCTGTATAATGAAAATAAATTTACAATTTAACGCGTTAAACCTCAACGCATTAAATTCAAAAAAGCACAACTTTCACATTAGGGAGGAACTATGTTATGAGCGAAGACAAAAAATTAAACATGCCTCAGTCGCTTCTGCTTCTGCTCCTGATCATCGGAGCGGTTGCAGTCTGCATCCGGCTGAAAACGGGCGGACCGATGATTGGACTATTTATGAGCTGGATCATCATCTATCTGTTTTGTAAGGTATTACGCATAAATTATGAGCATGTTGTAAACGGCGCTTACGACGCGATCCGGGTTGTCGTTCCTACCCTGTGCCTGCTCATGGCAATTGGCGTCATGATCGGTACCTGGCTGCAAAGCGGCACGATTGCAACCATCATTGTCGGCGGGTTAAAACTGATCAACCCGACCTGGCTGCTGCCTCTGACCCTGATTTTCTGTGCCGTATTAAGCCTTGTGACCGGAACCTCCTACGGTTCCGT
>NZ_FR895002.1:555-6067 GCF_000434655.1 Clostridium sp. CAG:43
GTGCCGGTGTTGCCATGATGGCAATCGGCAACGCGATGGGCATCCATCCTGGCATGGTGGCAGGTGCTGTCATCTGCGGCGCGATGTTCGGTGACAAATTAAGCCCGCTTTCCGACACAACCAACCTGGCTCCAGCGGTTGCTGGCTCTAAATTAAACGACCACGTGCGTTCCATGCTCTGGACCACGCTTCCGACCTTTGTCATCAGCCTGGTTCTCTTTGTAATTCTTGGCATCAGCCAGACTTCAGGGAACTATGAAACTGGAAATCTTCTGACATACATCGATGCCCTGCAAGGTGAGTTTAAACTTGGCTTCATCACTCTGCTGCCAGCCATCGCAATCATTATTCTGCTTTTATGCAAAGTAAACGCGGTTGTCTCCCTTGGTCTTTCCGCCATCTGCGCCGGAGCTGTCTCTTTCTTCTATCAGGGCGCAACTCTGCAGAGTATCATCCGTGTTGCTTACAACGGATACAGTACCAGCATTGAGGAAGGTATTTTACAGACCATCTTAAACCGCGGCGGTATGAGCAGCATGCTTCAGTATGTGGCAATCATCTGCTTTGCAGTTGGTATGGGCGGTATGCTGGATCGCCTCGGCGTTCTCGGCAATCTCTTAAACGCCATCGTAAATCACATCAACAGCGATGGCAGCCTGATTGCAGCAAGCCTTTTAGTCGGCTATGTAACCAGCTTAATCAGCTGTTCCCAGCCGATGTCCCATGTCCTGACAGGAAATATGATGAAACCGCTGTTCAAATCCAGAAAAATCGCACCGGAAATCCTTTCCCGTACCCTTGAGGACGCAGGTACTTTATCCGGTCCGATGATTCCGTGGCACGGTTACTGTGTATACATGTCTGGAACCCTCGGCGTTGCCTGGTCAGTATTCTTCCCATACCTGTTCTTACTGTACTTAACACCTTTGTTCAGTATTTTCTATGGATTTACGGGAATCTCCATCCGGCATACAGACGACGCTCAAAATTAAACCTTTCACTTGATGAAAACAAAATGATCGAAACATATATGCAGCCTTTGACACAGTATTTACCTGTGCAAAGGCTGAACACATCTAATTTGCCCGAACTTTTTTCATGATTTCGCGCAAAATATATTACATATGAATTTAGGAGATGAATATTTATGATGGAAACAAAGCTTGTACTTCTCGGAACCGGTACCCCGAATGCCTGCCCGAATGCCAGCGGTCCTTCTTCCGCAGTTGTCGTAGGCGACCGCGCTTATCTTGTAGATTTTGGTCCTGGCGTTGTCCGTCAGGCGGCGAAAGCATACCAACAGGGAATTGATGCCCTGCGCCCGGACCGGCTGATGATCGCATTCTGCACACATCTGCACACCGACCACACGGCCGGCTATCCGGATCTCATTTTTACCCCGTGGGTGCTGGAACGCCCGAAGCCGCTGAAAGTATTCGGTCCAAAAGGCATCCAGAATATGACCGAACATATTTTAAAAGCATATGAGACGGACATCGACTTCCGTATCCACGGCTTTGAAAAAGCCAACGAAAATGGCTACAAAGTCGAAACTACCGATATCCAGCCTGGTATCATTTATCAGGATGACCGCGTGACGGTTGAGGCATTTCCAGTCAGCCACGGTACGCTTGAAAGCTACGGATTTAAGTTTACAACGCCGGATAAAGTGATCGTGATCAGCGGTGACACGGCTCCGCTTGAGATCGTGGCGCAGAAAGCGGAAGGCTGCGATATTCTCCTCCATGAGGTCGAGTACACCGCCGGACTCTCCGCCAGAGAGCCAAAATGGCAGAAATACCACCAGGAAGTTCACACTCTCAGCGTTGATCTGGCAAAGATTGCCGCCAAAGCGCACCCGCGACTTCTGGTTACCTACCACCGTATCTATCACATGGAAATCCAGGACAACACCCGCGATGTCGAGGCTGAGATGGCGCGCAGAAACACCGCCATTTTGCAGGAAATCCGTGATGCCGGATATGAAGGTGCCGTTGTAAATGGACAGGATTTAGATGTATTCTAAGAAAAATTTAAGGGGCTGTGAAATAAGTCCCTGCCAGCATCATCCGGTCATTATCAAATGCCTTCTTCTTTTTCTCCGCATAGCAGTCTAAAAGGTCATTCACCCCCATTTTCGTTCTCTCCTCACCGCCCAGATCCAGGATGATCCGCCCTTCATCGAGCATGATCGTCCGATTTCCGGTCGTGAGCGCCTGCGACAGATTGTGGGTGATCATCAGCGTCGTCAGGTGGTTTTCCGACACAATCGACCGCGTGATCTCCATGACCTTATCCGCCGTCGCCGGGTCAAGCGCTGCCGTGTGCTCATCCAGAAGAAGGAGCTTTGGCATGACAAGCGTACACATGAGAAGCGTCACAACCTGTCTCTGACCACCTGACAGAAGCCCTACCTTCGTCTTCATACGGTTTTCCAGATCCATATGGTACTTCTCAAGCTCTGTCCGGAATAGATCCTTTTCCTGTTTGCGGACCGCACTTCGAAATGGCTTCCGATCCTTCCGGGTATATGCCAGCGCCAGATTTTCCTCGATCGTCAGATGCGGTGCCGTTCCTTTCATCGGATCCTGGAACACGCGCCCGATCTGGCGCGCCCTACGATGCTCCGACAGAAAAGTGATATCCTGACCATCCAGGAAAATCTGTCCCTGATCCAGCCAGTAATTGCCGCAGATCGCATTAAAAAGCGTCGATTTTCCCGCTCCGTTGGAACCGATGATCGTCACGAACTCCCCATCATCCAGATGCAGGTTCAGTCCGTTCAAAGCGTGGTGCTCGCTCGCCGTACCAGCGGAAAATACTTTGGTTGCCTGTTTTACATCTAACATAGTACATCTCCATCTTTTATCCCTGTTTGTAACTGCTTTCCAGGTTATTGTTCACACATATCTCTTTCTCTCGTCCGCTTCATCTTTGAAAGCCCCATCTGATAACGGATCGCCGGAAGCGCCAGCGCCGCCGCTACGATGCACGCTGATACCAGTTTTAACGCATATGCCGGAAAAATCTGGCTCTTGGTTGCCGCTGCGATGATATAACGGTAGATGATCGAACCGAAAATCGAGGAAAAAAATCCGATTTCCAGACCTCTTTTTCCAACAATCACTTCGCCAATGATGACCGATGCCAGACCTACGACCAGCATACCGGAACCGGAGTTTACATCCGCAAATCCCTGATACTGGGCAATCAGACCGCCGCTGACCGCTACCAGTGCATTGCTGAATGCCAGCGCCGTGATTTTCATCGCGTCTACATTGATGGAGGACGCGCTCACCATCGCCTCATTATCGCCCGTCGCCCGGATGCAGAGTCCCAGATGCGTCCGGAAGAAAAGAATCAGCAGCACCAGGCAGACTGCTGCTGCCGCGATCGCAATCACGAGTCTTGCCGCCTCTTTTGAAAGTCCCAGGCTTTCTGCCGCTTTAAATATGGTCGGAACATTGATGAGGGAAATATTCGGGCTGCTTCCCATCACAATCAGGTTGATGGTGTAAAGCCCGCACATTGTGAGGATGCCAGCTAATACCGCATGAATCCCCATCTTCGTCTGGAGTACGCCTGTCACACAGCCTGCCAGAGCCCCGGCCACAGCTGCTGCCACGATCCCGGCAACCGGATGCCCCGCCAGCGTGCAGACCGCCGAGGCTGCCAGTCCCAGCGTAAAACTCCCCTCCGCCGTCAGATCCGGAATATTTAAAATGCGGAATGTGACGTATATTCCAAGCGCCAGTATTCCATATAAAAATCCCAACTGCAGGGATCCGATCACCAGTGTCATGTGTGCTTCCTCCTATTTTCAAGTTCGTTTGTAATTACTCCGCAAATTTCCACAATCAATGAATGTGCGTACCAGCCAGACTGCTATATATCTTACTCCGCATCCTTTACAAAGGTTGCCTCGTTCTGCACCTCATCCGAGAATGTGATTTCCAGTGCATCGGCTGTATCCTGATTGATTACCATATTGGAAGCCGGTACCACAACAGCTGCAATATCCTCCATCGCAGTTCCGTTTAAGTATTCCAGCGCCATATCTGCGGTCTGTGCGCCGATCTCGGTATCGCTGATCGCAATCGTTGCAAATGCACCGGAATCAACCATAACAGCGGAGCTTCCATATACCGGAATCTTCGCATCTCTTGCCACTTCCGTTACCATCGGCATTGCACTCTGGATGACACTGTCATTCGGTACGAAAATCGCGTCAACCTCGCCCGCTAAAGACTGTGCCGCCTGCTGTACTTCAGATGAGTTCGTAACAACCGCCTCTTTATAGGAAAGTCCCTGATCGTCTAAATATTTTTTTGCATTCTCCACGGTGCTGACGGAATTGATCTCGCTTGTATTATACAACATTCCGTAGGTCTTACAATCTGGTGTCAGCTTATCGCTCAGTGCGAAAATATCCTCAACCGGAATCGCATTGGAAGTACCGGTTGCATTCTTATCCGGCTTTTCCATATCGGTAATGACACCCGCGCCGACCGGATTGGAAACAGCGATAAAGAATACCGGAATATCCGTCTCCAGGTTTACCATCGCCTGGGTCGCCGGAGTCGCAATCGTTGCAATCAGGTCAACACCGCTGTCTGCCATCTCCTGGCAGATGGTATTCAGCGCTGCCGCATCGCCCTGTGCATTTTTGTAAACAATATCGACTTTACCACCTGTATATTTTTCAGTCAGCTCCTCCGAGAAACCATCGCGCATATCTGCAAATGCACCGTTATCAATCATCTGGATCACGCCAACCTTGATATCGCCCTTTGCCTCGCTGGCTGCTGCCTCCGATGCATCTCCATTTTCAGAAGCCGCCTCAGAATCAGCCGCTGCTGTCGTCTCTGCCGCATTCGAGCCGCCACAGCCTGCCATCGTCAGTGCCATTGCCGCTGCCATCGCTGCTGCTGTGCCTCTTTTTGCCATCATTTCAAATCCATTCATTTTTCTCATAATACTCTCCCTTTCCGCCATCCTGGCTCTCGCTGATTTTGATTTCCAACGAAATATAAAATCCCCGGCGCAGACAAACTCCTGCGCCGGGGACGAATAAACAAATATCGTGGTGCCACCCCTGTTCTCAGACCTTCAAACTTTATATAAAAAAAGCAGATATTCTCACATAATGGAAAATATCTGCCATCCAGTCTGACTCATTCTACGGTACGGAAAACATAGACGTGATTGATAATGCGAAATCAGATATGCTCTCGATACCCTACCCTTTAACGCAGAGTTACGGCTGCAGCTACTCGAATCACTCTTTCACCTCGCATCTCCCAAATCCATTCCATACAGCCCTTCATACCGGTTTCCACCAAGCCCGGCTCTCTGTGATGTACCTCTGTATGTACTCGTTTTGTTCATCGATTTTGTAGTGTTGTATTTAATTTTTTCATAGTTTACCACTATGTTTTTAAGTTGTCAACCCTATTTTTGAATTTTTCTTTATCATCGGCAAAATCGGGTTACTGTTCACAGGTAGGCACTT
>NZ_FR895003.1:0-654 GCF_000434655.1 Clostridium sp. CAG:43
TAACTCATCACTACTACAATATACTTATGGGTAATCCCCTTACATCCAGTAAGGATTTATCCGTACTCGGTGCTGGTTTGAAAACCTCCGTAAAGAATGAATTTGACATTGTTTACGGAGGTTTTTGTTTTATCCCTTCGCTTTCACTTTATCAAACTCTGGGTTAAACGTATAGAAATTACGACTGCTCAGGTGATCCTGTACATTTCTTAAAGCTTCACCAAACCGCTGAAAATGTACAATCTCGCGCTCGCGCAGAAAACGGATCGGATCGCATACTTCCGGATCTTTGACCACGCGGAGAATATTGTCGTAAGTTGTGCGGGCTTTCTGCTCTGCTGCCATATCCTCATATAAATCCGTGATCGCATCGCCCTTCGACTGGAACTCGCACGCATTGAACGGAATTCCGCCTGCTGCCTGCGGCCAGATTGCCGTGGTGTGGTCGATATAGTATGGTCCGAACCCGGATGACTCGATCTGTGCCGGAGTAAGGTTGCGCGTGAGCTGCTGGACAATGGCGGCAATCATCTCCATATGGGCGAGTTCCTCGGTTCCGATGTCGGTCAGAAGTCCTTTCTGCATCTTATAAGGCATCGTATACCGCTGGGACAGGTAGCGCATAGAGGCTCCGATTTCGCCGTCAGGACCGCC
>NZ_FR895004.1:0-393 GCF_000434655.1 Clostridium sp. CAG:43
TCACGCGCACCAGATGAGGAGACGTAAACCGCGCCGTCCGCTTCCCGGCTTTCTGCAAAACCGCATCGAGAAACGAGCAGACCGACCCTTTTCCATTTGTTCCGGCTACATGTACGATTCTTTCCTCCTGCGGCAATGCATTCAGGTATGAAAGCATCCTGCGAAGCCCCTCCGCCGTATGTTTTTCACTGGTAAATTTCGGTATCTCATTCAGATATGCATCTGCCGCTTCTACCGTCCATTCTTCTTGTCTCATGGCATGAAATATCCTTTCCTGGAAAACGGAAGCGGCAGTACGAACTCTGCCGTCTGCCGCCTTGTCTTTTGTATGTTATTATTTTATATCATTTGCGGAGATCGTGCAAGTGGTTATATGGAATAAAGGCTGTACCT
>NZ_FR895004.1:485-2509 GCF_000434655.1 Clostridium sp. CAG:43
CTCTTGATAATCAAGAGGGGCTCCACTCATCAGCTCCCTGCCGGACTTGAACCGGCGACCTACGCATTACGAATGCGTCGCTCTACCAACTGAGCCAAGGAAGCATTTTAATTTGAAAAATGCTCTGGAAAACCCAAAGCAACTTTCGATGACCTGTCCGGGAATCGAACCCGGGTTTACGCCGTGAGAGGGCGTCGTCTTGACCGCTTGACCAACAGGCCGTATGTTTTATAATAGAATCGAGGCGACGTGATTCGAACACGCGACCTCTGCGTCCCGAACGCAGCGCTCTACCAAACTGAGCCACGCCTCGATTACATGACGTAGTATAATATAAATCCAGGAGAATGTCAACACTTTTTTTGAAGAATTTTTAAAAATATTTATTATGTTTAATATTTCGCTATAGTTGCTTGTGTTTGCTCAATTCAATAAATTTATATTTACTTCATCAGCTTCTGAATCGTCTTGCACAGCTCCTCAACCGCTTCTTCCCCATTTCCCGCCTCTATATCATCGACCACACAGGTTTTGATATGGTTGGACAGCAGGACTTTGGAAAAACTGTTCAGCGCCGCCTGAACCGCTGATACCTGGTTTAATATATCGACGCAGTATCGCTCGTCTTCCACCATCGCCTTCACACCGCGCACCTGTCCCTCGATCCGATTTAAACGTTTCAGCAGATCTTTTTCCTCGGTCAGGTTTCTGTGTTTGTGACGTTCCGTCTCTCCTCCCTGACAGACCTGCGCTTGTGATTCACATTTACAACAGCCCATGCTTTTCTCCTATCTTTTATCAAAATGCTGCGAAATGGCATATTAATTCCACCATTTCGCAGCTTTTTTCATCCTACTGAATCGAGTCCACCTTATAATCCTGTGCCTCAACCGCCTCTTTCAACGTATCGTCCGCCACATCCGCACTCATGTTTACGACCGCGGTTCCTTTCTCATGGCTGACCTCTGCGCTCTCCACGCCTGCCAGTGCCTCCAACGCCTTCTTTACGCGTGCCTCACAGTGTCCACACATCATTCCTTCGATATTCATTGTCTTTGTCATCGTTATTCCCTCCATATTTATATTATTTTTTTGATTCTCACTTTTTTTCATTTCTTTTGAAACAGTTTCATTTCCATTTGCTGTTTGCCCAATTGACCGGGTGTCTTCTGCCCCCATCCTAACTGCACCTGCGTTTTCTGCCTTTTCTCCACCTTTATTAGCAGCCTTCTCAGCCCTCTTCCGCATCGGATGATCCTTCGATGCATCGTGCATCTTAAACAGATTCAGCCGCAGCGCGTTCGTCACTACGCAGAAGCTGGATAAGCTCATCGCTGCAGCACCGAACATCGGATTTAATTTCCATCCAAAGATAGGATACCACAAACCAGCTGCAAGTGGAATACCCACAACATTGTAAAAGAATGCCCAGAACAGGTTTTCGTGAATATTTCGAAGCGTCGCACGGCTTAGACGGATTGCCGCCGGAACATCACTCAAACGACTCTTCATCAGCACCACATCCGCGGCATCAATCGCGATATCTGTACCGGCTCCGATCGCGATACCTATATCGGCACGCGTGAGCGCCGGGGCATCATTGATACCATCACCGACCATTGCCACCTTGCCCTGTTCTTTCAGGCTGCGGATGACACTCTCTTTCCCATCCGGAAGTACTCCGGCAATGACTTCATCCACACCAGCCTGTGCCCCAATCGCACGGGCAGTCCGCTCATTATCTCCAGTCAGCATGACCACACGGATTCCCATGTTCTGCAGTTCCTTGACCGCCTGCGGGCTGTCTTCCTTGATGACATCTGCCACGGCAATCATACCAGCCAGACGACCATTTTTCATAAAGCACAGCGGTGTCTTGCCTTCCGATGCCAGGCGCTCAAAGGATGCCTGTTCCTGTGCGGACACCGTCGTATGTCCGCTGATATAGGAAAAGCTTCCGCCTGCCAATGAAGCGCCGTCTAACGTACCGGAAAGTCCATTACCCGGCAGCGCCTGGAAATCAG
>NZ_FR895004.1:2519-10210 GCF_000434655.1 Clostridium sp. CAG:43
CGCCTGGAAATCGGCCGCCTCCGGCGCATCCACCTGCTGTTCTTTTGCATAGAGAAGAACAGCTTTCGCCAATGGGTGCTCACTCTTCTTTTCCAGGGAAAGCGCCAGGCTTACCAGCTCCTTCTCAGTCACACCTCCGGACGGGATGACGTCGGTCACACGCGGCTCGCCGCTGGTGATCGTACCCGTCTTATCAAGCGCTACAATGTCCATTTTTCCGGTTTCTTCCAGTGAAACAGCTGTCTTGAACAAGATTCCGTTTTTCGCGCCCATGCCGTTGCCGACCATAATCGCAACCGGCGTAGCCAGTCCCAGTGCACACGGGCAGCTGATAACCAGTACGGAAATACCTCGCGCCAATGCGAATCCAAACGTCTGTCCTGCCAGCAGCCAGACAATCGTTGTCACCACTGCGATCGTGATAACCGCCGGGACAAACACGCCGGAAACCCGGTCTGCAATCTTGGCGATCGGCGCTTTCGTCGCCGCCGCGTCGCTGACCATGCGGATGATCTGCGACAGGGAGGTATCTTCACCGACTCTGGTCGCCTCACAGCGCAGATAACCAGACTGGTTGACCGTTGCCGCCGAAACCGGGTCACCCTGTGCCTTATCCACCGGAATACTCTCGCCGGTCAGTGCTGCCTCGTTGACCGCGCTTGCTCCTTCCAGGACCACGCCGTCCACCGGGATATTTTCACCTGGGCGTACAACAAATACATCACCCTTCTTTACCTCTTCAATCGGAACCTTTGTTTCCACTCCATCCCGGATGATAACAGCTGTCTTCGGTGCCAGTTTCATCAGTCCCTTTAAGGCATCCGTCGTTTTTCCCTTGGAACGCGCCTCCAGCATTTTTCCGACTGTGATCAGCGCCAGAATCATTGCCGCCGACTCAAAGTAAAATTCATGCATGTAGGACATGACTGCCGTGTCGTTGCCCTTTAACTGTGCGTCCGTCATCGCAAACAACGCATATGTGCTGTAAATAAACGACGCGCCAGAACCAAGTGCTACCAGCGTGTCCATGTTCGGGGCGCGGTGTAAAAGTCCCTTGAAACCACTGATAAAGAATTTCTGGTTAATCACCATGATAATTCCGGCTAAAAGGAGCTGTAAAAGTCCCATCGCCACATGGTTGCCATCCATAAAGTGCGGCAGCGGCCAGCCCCACATCATATGTCCCATCGACATATACATAAGGACTGCTAAGAATCCCAGCGATGCGATCAGACGGTGTTTTAAAACCGGCGTCTCCCGATCTTTTAAGGCGTCCTCTGCCTCCGACGCGCTCTGCGCCTGCGCTGCAGTGCCTTGTCCTTTCAGGGATGCGCCATATCCGGCATCTTCCACTGCATGAATCACGGTCTCCGGCGGCACATCGCCCTCGACGCCCATCGAATTTGTCAGCAGGCTGACCGAGCATGCCGTGACACCCGGCACTTTCGATACTGCCTTTTCAACCCGGCTGCTGCATGCCGCGCAGCTCATGCCGGTTACTGTATATTGCTTCATGGTCTCCTCCTATCTCTTAACTGTCCTTATAATATACCCCCACAGGGTATATGTCAACCCCAATTTCATTTATAATCTGTAACGGTTCAGTATCTTCACAGTCACGCGCAAAAAGACCCTGTCCGGAGAATTTCCCCTTACAGAGTCTTTTATACATTCGCATCTATGCCGCCCTTTGGCGGGCATAGACATTATTCCATTTTTATCTGTGCATCATCCAAACAGCACGCCCAGCACGCCGTAGGACAGAATCGACATAATCACCGTCGCCAGCGCGATACCGACTAAAATCGCGCCAAATGCCTTGCCAAATTTCATGTGGAGCAGGGACGCCACCAGCGCGCCTGTCCATGCGCCGGTTCCCGGAAGCGGGATGCCGACAAAGAGCATCAGCCCCCAGAACTCATATTTCTCGATCTGCCCTTTTTTGCTCATCGCTTTGCGTTCCAGCCACAGCGCAATACCACGGAAACACGGAACCTTCTTCATCCACTCCAGCACATGGCGGATCAGAAGCAGGATAAACGGGATCGGCAGGATATTTCCCACGATACAGATCGGGATCGCCCGCAGGATCGGCACGTTTAAGAGTGCCGGTGACGCAGCCAGAAGCCCGCCTCGAAGTTCCAGAATCGGAATCATCGAGATAATGAAGATAATTGCCTCCTTCGATATAACTCCGGATAAATTAGCTGTAAACCATTGTACCAGTGAATCCATAAATTATGCCTGCTCCCCGCTGTTATTTTCATTCTGTGCCGCAGTATCGGTGGTGTTCTCCGAAACAGAGTCCGAAGCATCCGCGGAATCCGCGTCTGGACCAGCCGTGCCTTCTGTTTCTGCGTTGGCAAGCGCCTCATCTGCTGCAGCTTCATCCTTCTCTTCAAAGATAGTCTCCTGCATCTCCTCCGGTTCTTCCGGCTCATGCACATCTGCAGATGTCGTCGAATCCATCGGCGCACCGCACCGGCTGCAGAATGCCGCATTTTTCTCCACCTTTGCGCCGCACTCCGCGCAGACTCTTGTGCCCTCTAACTCGGCAATCTCATCCTCCAGGGACGCAATCTTCACAAGCCCAGCCTGGATAGTATGGAACTCATCTGCGAATTTCCCTTCCAGCTCGCCCTCATGTCTGTCATAGTATGCTTTTCCCAGTGTGATATATGCCTTATTAATCTTATCTTTCTCAGCGGACAACTTCGATTTCAGCTGTAATACGCCTGTAATGTCCTTTACCCGGTTCGCAGCTTCCTTGCTCTTATCGCTGATCACCTTTCCAAGCTCATCGAAAAATGCCATATTTCTTCCTCCTCTGCGGGATATGTACGCCTCAAATTTTGTTCTGCCTGATGTGACGGCGCATCGCTGTTCTAAATCCAAAGGCAGGTTCATGCAAAACCAAAGCGTCTGATATTTTCTCATAACGATTCAGCCGGTTTTTGCATCAAATACATAAACCGGCTGAACCGCTACGTTTCCCTTTATTTTAGCCCCTACGGGGGAGAAAGTCAATCTTTTGCATCCCCGAATCAACTCCAGGCAGCTTTTTTAGTACGCAAACACCCGGTTCAGCCGCATCAATTCCGGTGTCAGGCCGAAGGTCGATTTCACAAACTCCGGAACCTTGCCATAGCGGAACGAGCGCTGGTAGATGCCATACTGACCCGATTCATCCATTTCATAGTCCGCCGCATATTCCCCATCATACAGGGCATTCTGACCGGCATCCACCGTATATGTCTGACCTATCTCATTTTCCTCCATTAAATTTACCGAATCCCTCAAATCATCCTCTGAAACTGCCCCTGTGTCCTCTGTACCGGACACATATACTGCAATATTGATCCCCTGATATACCTCCGCCATTTGATTGATCTGCACCATATCATCCGAAGCGGAGTTTGCAAGAATTTCTGCAATCTGTTCCGGATCTGTAATCGTTACCTCGCGTCTGCTGTTATTCTGAAGATACTCCCGCTGGCGTTTTCCAAGCTCTGTATCTGCCGGTGCCAGCTGATCCTCTGGAATCTTGCCGCCCTGATACTGAAGCACGATTTTTTCTGTATTTTCCGGCGTCACCTTGCTGCCGACCTCGGTACCACACTGTTTCAGAATCGCGATCGTCTCCTGGAAGGACGGATAAATCGGGTAATAATCAAACTGGTTAAATGTGTCATAATAGCCGCCATTTTTACGAATCACATCAATCATCGCCTGCATCTCATTTGTCTTAAACTGAATCTCCGCGATCGGCATCTCCTCCCGGCGCATATCCGGCGTCAGAGCCATCAGCTCTTTCTGGTATGCAGCAAGAAGCGCCGCCTTCGTCTGCTCATCCGGAAGCTTCACATGGCTGCAGTCCTCTTCCTCTTTGTAATTGACGCCTGCGGCATCGTCTGCCTGTAGGGACAGCACCGGGTACATTCCCAGTTTATAGCTCTGATTTTCATAAATGGAATCTAGCTGTTCCCGCAGCTCCGTTACATTGATCGTGCGGTAATTACGGTAAACGGTTTTTCCATTGTTCAGATGCCAGGACAGCACGATCGAATCATAGCGTGAATCCAGATCCGTCTCACTCATCCAATCCTGTCCGCCGTTCAAATGCTTCCGCTGTCTGGAAGCTGTCTCGATACCCTGCGCGCCAATTTCCCGCAGGACACGGATTCCATCCTCATCCGAGATCTGCATTTTATCTGCCACATCTCCCTGGGACGCCCATTCCATTCCAACACTGTAGCCATCCCTATACATTCTCGGAGTTACATGGTAAGCCCCTACCGCATTGTTGTCCAGCGCATCACAGTAAATACCCGCGTATGCAACCTTGTCAGTATCCGGCAGATAGCTGTCATATCCTGCCACATCCAGGCGGAACCCTAAGAAAATGGCTGCCACTGCCACCGCACTGATGACAAGCTGTCTCTTATGCGCAAACAAGCTCTTAAAATCGAAATGATAGATAATTTCGATCAGGCAGCTGGTGATGAGCAGTCCGCAGATCAAGCCAAACACGGTCCAGATATCATCATTCAGGATTGACCGGAAAATCATTCCGGAAAACAGCGTGATCGGCACAACCAGAAGGAAACGGATCACCGGCTCACTTACCTTAAATGCCATCGCTCTTCCAGCCGCCTCAGACGGGCGTTTCCGGTACAGGAACATTCCCAGACCAAAGAGCAGGGCTGCCACTGCCAATGCAATGACTGCCATCCGGGTGGGATGATCCGAACCAGTTGCCGTGCCGTACCAGAAAACCGGTGAGGTCCGCTCGCACCAGCGCAGCAGGAAATTGCCATTGTCATAAAACGTCATGAAGTATTCGGAAAAATACGTCGATACCACTGCAGCCACCCCCGGTCCCCAGCTAAAAAGCACGCCGGTTCCCAGTAAACCCACGATCAGATTGCCTGTCAGAATCACTGCCAGCACAACCGTCATGTACACCAGTGTAAAAAAGCACATATGCTGTACATACCCAATCAGCAGGGTTCCCCATGAAAATGGTGCGCCCTTTACCTGCAGCATCACTCCTGCCGCCAGCAGAAATACCAGATACGGGACTGCCAGATACAGGATACCGTCCAGGCAGGTCACAGTATAAAGCATTTCACGGCTGATCGGAAGGCTGTGAAAAAAATCCGTTTTCTTTTTCGAATGTAGATACGAAAAACCGGACGCTGCCAGCACAACCGCCGTCACAATCAGGATAAATACCAGCATTGCATTCTGGATCGAATACATATGCAGCATCTCATTGGTCAGCTTTAATTTTGCTTCTGCTAACGCCGCTTCGACGCTCAGATCTTTAGACAAGTTATCCGGACGAAGCAGTATGCTGGTTTCCAGCGCTGTCAGGACCGGAAACAGAAAAAAGCACAAAAGTGCGGTAAGCGCCACGCTCCAGAGACGCTGCTTCGTATTTTCTCTCATATATTTAAAAAACAAGCCTTTTGATGTCATAACCAGCCACCTCCGTTTCACTGATAAAGATCTCTTCCAGGGAAAGCGGTATCATTTCAAAAAACACCGGATGATACGCCTGTAAAATTGTCTGAATCTCTTCCCGTTTTCCGCGCACGGTAAGCGTCAGGAGACTTCCCCTCTGTTCCGTCTTTATAATATCGATTCCCTGCAAATCGCTGCTCCCCACTCCCGCCGGAAGCACACACTGAATCTTGTGAATATTTAACTTCATATCGTCCAGATCCTTTGAGAGAAGCATTCCTCCCTTGTGAAGCAGACCTACATGGTCGCAGATATCTTCCAGCTCTCGCAGATTATGGGAGGCGATGACCGGCGTGAGGTTCCGCTCCTCGATATCATTAGCAAAAAGACTCTTGACCGTCTGCCGCATGACCGGATCCAGCCCGTCAAACGTTTCGTCGCAGAACAGATAATCGGTTCCCGCACAAATGCCCAGCAGCACAGCGAGCTGTTTTTTCATACCCTTCGAAAAGGTCTGCACCTTCCGCCGGCTTTCCAGTTCAAAATTCTTTAGCAGTTTATCAAACCGGGCTGCATCAAACTTCGGATAAATTCCCTGATAAAACACCTTCATATCTTCCGCCGTTCCATTGCTTAAGAAATACGGCTCATCCGGGATATAAAAGCACCGTGCCTTTACCTTTGTATTCTCAAATACCGTCTCATCATCAACCGTAACGCTTCCTTCGTCCGGCTTTAAAATACCGGCTGCCATCCGCAAAAAAGTACTTTTTCCGGCGCCGTTGGTTCCAATCAGACCAAAGACACTTCCATTGTGAATCTCCGCATGGATATGATCGACTGCCACTGTATCATAAAAACGCTTCGTCAGATTCTCAGCCTTTATCATTCCTGTTTCCTCCTTTCTCACTTCCATAGCTCTGGATGACCTGCTCCTGGAACTCCAGCATCGTGATGCCGGTTCCTTTTGCATCCCGGATCAGAAGTTCCAGCTGATCCCAGATCTCCTGCCGCTTCCTCTCCCGGATCTGCCGGTTATCCGCCACAAAACTGCCCCTGCCCTTAACCGAATAAATATATCCCTGGCGTTCCAGCTCTGCGTACGCCCGCTGGATCGTATTCGGATTCATCGACAGCTCCGTTGCCAGACTCCGCACGGATGGAAGCTGACTGTCCTGCTCCAAAATCCCCCGGACCATCAGATCCGACAGCTTCTCAACAATCTGCTCATAGAGAGGTCGTCGATCTTTATAATCAATCAGAATCATGCTCACATTCTCCTTTCCTCCATTCTGCCCTGTCTCAAAAATCATAAGTGTATTAGTTCATTTAATACAGTTATAGTATACAAAAAGGGCAGTCGATTGTCAACCGACTGCCCTCTTACGATTTTCTTAACAACCTTTTTGGTTATATCCGAATAGAAACAAACTTCTGCAATCAAAGATTGATTACTGAGCCTGTGTCTCCTCAGCTGCCTCAGTCTCTTCCTCAGATGCCTCTTCGGTCTCTTCCTCGGAAACTTCCTCAGTCTCTTCTGTTTCAGCCTCAGTCTCCTCAACTGCTTCAGTCTCTTCTGCCTCTACAGTCTCCTCTGCTGCTGCAGTTGTCTCCTCTGCTTTGCTGCCGCAAGCGGTCAGAGCAGATGCTGCTACCATTGCACTCATAACTAAGATTGCTGCTGTTTTTGTAAGATTCTTTCTCATAATTATTCTCTCCTCTTTAAAACATACGATTTATGTTTTCTTGTACCTCATCGGTACAGGACTTATAATAAAAACAAATTATGTCCAAAATATGAACAGATAATTAACATTCACTAAATAAATCCAATATTTCTTACAAAAACCGAAAGCTTTCGTAAGAAAAATCCTTGTTTCTGTTGGTTTTACATTGTTTTTTTAAGTCTTTAAATCTTAATATATATGCGGCAGTTTTCTCGTTTCAATGCTGCTTTTTCCCGGTTTCCAGCTTATTTTTATTCTTTTTTTGTTTCTTTATGAACAATCTCCTCGATTTTGTGTTTACGATTTGTTCACAATTTAGCCAAATTTGAACGGTTGGAACCGGACTGAAATTCCGTCATATATTTCCGATAGCGAAGCGGCAGGCGCGTTCGCTGGCAGGCTGGATTTTCCCGCTCCTTAATTCCTATCTGATGAAAAAATGCACTCCAGAGCGCCGCATATTCGCTCTGATCGGTTTTCCCGGAAAGCGCCTGCAGG
>NZ_FR895005.1:0-3746 GCF_000434655.1 Clostridium sp. CAG:43
GCTAACTTCCAGCTTGGTTATAAGATCGGATTTATCAATGATGCTGAGATATGGTTACTCATGTTAAAATAACGCAATACCTCTGTTATATATATAATGAGGATGAAATAGACGAGTTGATTCTGCTGATACGCGATAGCTTTATGCTGGCTTTTACGGTTCTTAAAGATACACTTGTGAAGAAGCTGGAGGAAGCAGAAAGCGATTGGATGTAAAAAAGCAGTCGATAACCTTGGGAGGAGTCCGCGGTGAAGGATAAAACAGTATATACATGTACATATAAATCAAAGTTAGGCGATATTCTGCTGGCGGCAGACGCGATCGGACTCACGGGTCTGTGGTTTGAGGGGCAGAAGTATTTTGCAAATACACTTCCAGACGGAGCTATTTCACAGGAATCCCTGATTTTAACCGAGGCAAAGAGATGGCTGGATATTTATTTTTCTGGCAAAGAACCGGACTTTATTCCGCCGCTGCATCCGACTGGCTCCGCATTTCGACAGGCGGTGTGGAAGATTTTATTGCAAATTCCGTATGGACAGACGACTACCTATGGGGAGATTGCAAAAAAGCTGGCAAAGATGCAGAATGCGTCCCATATGTCCGCGCAGGCGGTAGGCGGTGCAGTGGGGCATAATGAGGTCTCCATCATCATTCCATGTCACCGCGTAGTAGGAACGAATGGAAGCCTGACCGGGTATGCGGGTGGAATTGATAAGAAAGTGGAACTGCTTACGCTGGAACATACCGATATGAGTCGTTTTTTTGCGCCGAAGAAAGGAAAGGCGCTTTAGTCATTTAGGGTGTAATTTTTAATGTGATATCAATTTTCATTGACGTTACTGTTTCTGTGGAAACAAATTTGATAATAACGATATAGGATATTTTCATCAGAATATTTTTCTTATTTCAAAGATTGCGAAGTTTCACAGGCAGGCGGGGATGTTATTTACAGAAATCCAGATGGAATACAAATGCCAGGACCGCTCCTGGAAGACGATGATTGTGTGTGCCTATTAGTTGAAAAACCATGGAAATCACTATTCGTACATTGTAACATATCGGTTTGATATCGCGGAGCGAGTAAAGATTGACAATTTCAAAATCCTGTCGTATACTCCATTCAGTCCCAAATGGGATTGAATGGGGAAGGTTATGGAATATAAAATACAAAAACTTTACGATCAGGTCAACCAGGCGATCATCCGCTGCCGTGGTGTATACTCGATGTGGGCAAAGAATAACAATGTGAGCTATAACCGGATGCTGGTGCTTTACACCATCCGCGAATTCGGATTCTGTACGCAAAAGCAGATCTGTGATTCGTATCTGCTTCCGCGGCAGACGGTGAACCATGTGATTTCAGAGATGAAAAAGGACGGGATTCTTGTAACGGATCCGGAAAAGAGCACCGGGAAGGAAAAGGCGCTTGTTTTGACACCGGAGGGCGAACGGTATTCGGAAAAATTATTATATTCGTTAAGCCGGATGGAAGAGCGGGCGGCGAAACGTCTGGGAGAGGACAAGATCCGCAGAATGACGGAACTGTTTATGGAGTATGACCAGATTCTGGAAGAGGCACTGGAGGAGACGGACGATGAAGAGTAAGGCGGGAACGGATACAGAATTTTTCCGGACGGAGAAAATTCCGAAGATATTGCTGCAAATCGCACCTCCGGTTATGCTGGCGCAGCTGATTCAGGCGATGTATAACATTGTAGACAGTTTTTTTGTGGGAAAATATTCCGAACCGGCGCTGACGGCGCTTTCGGTCATTTATCCGTTGCAGCTCATCATCATTGCGCTGGCGGTGGGAACCGGTGTGGGCGTGAATACCTACATGGCGCGCCTGTATGCACAGAAAATGCCGGGACAGGCGGAAGAAACAGCGGGAACAGGCACGCTTCTGGCGCTTGGAACCTGGTTTATATTTGCCATTTTCTCGATCTTCTGTATGCGTCCGTATGTTCTGACAAGTGCGAATACCCCGGAAGCGATCGAGAGTGCTGTTATCTACGGACAGATCGTCTGTATCGGCAGCATCGGGGCATTTCTGGAAGGAAACTGGACGAAGGTCCATCAGTCGCGGGGCAATATGCACCGTCCGATGGTCGCCCAGACCGTGGAGGCGCTGACGAATATCATGCTTGACCCGATCCTGATTTTCGGACTCGGTCCGGTGCCGGAGCTGGGAGTCGCGGGTGCTGCCTATGCGACTGTCTGCGGACAGGTGGCAGCTGCGGTCATCACATCGTTTGGCGGGGTTGGCAGATTGCCAGAGCGCACAAAAATGCCGCTCTATATCAAGCAGATCTACTGGTTTGGCTACGCGTCGATTATTATGCAGGCATTATTTACAGTTTATATCGTGATCTTAAATGCGATTCTTGCCGGATTTTCAGATTCGGCAGTGACGGTGCTGGGGCTTTATTATAAAATGCAGACGTTTTTCTTTATCCCGCTGATGGGCTTGCAGACGTGTATCGTTCCGGTGCTCAGCTTTAACTATGCAACCAAGAGCTATGCGAGATGCCGGGAAATTATGCGGGACAGCTATGGATTTTCCTGTGTGTTTATGCTGGTCGGTGTGATCTGCTTCGTTTTCTTTCCAGTGCAGCTGCTCCAGGTTTTTTCAAAGAGCAGCGAGGTCATCGCGATCGGAAAAAATGCATTCCCTATCATCGGGGCAAGTTTTATTCCGGCGGTATTTTCACTGATGACCCCGGTCTTCTTCCAGGCGATCGGAAATGGAAAGATCAGCCTCTTTTTGTCCGTGATGCGCCAGATCTGCTGCCTGATTCCGATTTTCTGGCTGCTGTCGCTGATTGACTTACGCTTTACCTGGTTTGCATTTCCGATCTCGGAAGTGCTGGTCGGTGTCACGGGAATCGTGCTTTATTACAAGGAAATCAAAAGAGACTTTGATAAAGGAGTAGCATGAGAAAGCACGTAAAAACATAGAAAATAGTTTCGCAGAAAATTTTTAAACGCTTTTAATGAATTGAAAAGGAACCGCCTGGGTCAGTCTATCAGCTGGCATCAGGACGGTTCCTTTTTTGAAAGGAGAATGAATGTGACATAAAAAATTGAATGTATGCATTTCGTGTACGTATGAGGCATAATGCCTGTCAGACGAAATGGGTATTTCACCCTTATGCTACAAATGCGTACATCATCACATAATGGCACAGGCTTCCGCCCATGACAAACAGATGGAAAATCTCATGCGAACCGAAATTTTTATGCTTTGCATTGAAAATCGGCAGTTTCAGTGCGTAGATAATGCCGCCCGCCGTGTAGATAAGCCCGCCGGTCAGCAGCCAGAGAAAGGCGCTTTTCGGAAGTGCCAGCACGATCTGCCGGAAGGCCAGCACACAGATCCAGCCCATCGCGATGTAAACCAGCGAAGAAAACCACTTCGGGCAGTTGATCCAGAGCGCGTTGACGAGAATCCCAGCGATCGCGATACCCCAGACGAGCGCCAGAAGCCGGTAACCGGCGTTATTTCCAAGGACGATCAGGCAAACCGGTGTGTAAGTTCCGGCAATCAGGATGAAAATCATCATGTGGTCGATCTTCCGCAGAATTTTATTAACGTGCTCGGAAATATTAAAGGTATGGTAGGTCGTGCTGGCAGCGTAGAGCAGAATCATGCTAATGATAAACACAGCCAGCGCCGCAAGATGGCGCGAATCTGCCTCCTCAGCTGCCTTGTGAAGCAGCGGAACCGCCGCGATCGCCGCGCC
>NZ_FR895005.1:3752-4316 GCF_000434655.1 Clostridium sp. CAG:43
GCCGCGATCGCCGCGCCGATCATCGCAATAAAATGCGTCAGCGCGCTTCCGGGATCCTTTACGTGGAATTTATGCTGCTTTGTTTCAGCGAGTTCCGTTGTGTTAGATGTATGTGTTTGATTGGAAATCATAGAATAACCTCCTTTGCTGTAAAATTGATAAGGTAATTATAAATGTGATATGTAGTATTTAAAACTATATCGAATGCTTTTATATACTATACATCTTTTTTGAAAAATATGCAAGAGGGGAAAGAGATATGTTATAATGGGCGGAAGAAAGCCATAGGGAGCTTGCTCACTTTTGGCGAACGGCGAAGTGATTGAGTGATGAAATCACGAAATAATATGAGGACTTAACGAAAGATTTTCACGTTTCGTGTGCGTTAGCAATAAATATATGCGATGGTTTGCATATGAAAATTTTAAAGTTAGAAGTGGAAGAAAAAATGAATCATGGATGATTTGAGAAGTTAAAATCTCGGGAATCCATGGATGAAGTAGAGAGGAAATCAGTTATGTTAGATGTTTTATATGAAGATAAGGATGTATTGGTTGTGGTCAA
>NZ_FR895006.1:0-748 GCF_000434655.1 Clostridium sp. CAG:43
CAGTCTTTCTGCAAGCGCCTGATTCCACGCATCCGTTCCCGGACAGAGCGCCACCGCGATCCGCCCGGAATCCCGTTTTTCCACCTGATGGAGCACGCCCATTCCCACTGGAAAGGTCAGAAGAAACAGGAGGAACACCGGGCGGTAAAGAGCCCGCCGCAGCGTCATTCCAAACATACAGAACCACCACGCCAGCTTCCGCATCCGTCAATCCCTCCTTTTTCCGGCGGCAAGCGCCAGTGCAAAGCATGCCAATGCCGCCGCAGCCAGTTTCCACAGCACCGGAACCGCCCCTGTCTCCCCGCCCGAAGCAATAAAGCGGATTCCATCCATCCAGAGCGCCGTCACCGTCATATTTCCGACTTTCTGAACCAGCTCCGGCAGAAAGACGGACGGGATGATGCCGCCCGCCAGAAAGAGAAATACCACATTGACCGCAAACAACGTCAAAATCGCCGCTGCCAAACTTCTGCACACCTCATAAAACAGCAGAATCCACGCCGAAACTGCCGCGCAGGTCAGCCCCCACGCCGCCAGTTCTTCCCGCCCCGCCAGCGCATATCCCTTCTGCACCGCCCAGCCATAGCCGCCCGCCGTGACTGCCATCAGAAGAAGCGTCATGCACAAGCATTTGCAGAAAAGCGGATACCACCGCCGGATCCCGATGCGCCGAAGCCCCTGTTCCAGCGCCTCCGTCTGGGGAGCCAGAAACGGCGCTGCCGGGATTCCGGTAAGAATCATCAGAAAT
>NZ_FR895006.1:783-7000 GCF_000434655.1 Clostridium sp. CAG:43
CCGAAATTCCATAAAAGACCGCCGTCGATACATTTCCTGCAGCGCTGACCGTTTTCTTCCGGAAAAGTACCTCGCGGTTCATCGCATATTTTAAAAAGATACGGTTCAAATCCTGTTCAGACACCGAAATCTGTTCCGGCACTCCCTGGATATTTAAACATTCATTTGCCGCGTAGATCGCCGCCTGCGAAGTGCCAAGCATCGAACTGCCCGACTCTGCCAGTTCCCGGAAAACGGCGCCTTCCAGCCCGCTCTCATCCGGAAACCAGATCGTGGCTGGCTGGTTCGTACCGTCCAAAATGCCGCGCGCCATGCCGGACGGCACCTCGAAAACCGCTTGAAGCTCCCCGCTTTTCATCTTTTGGAACGCTTCATCGTGTTCCAGATACGAAAAGTCGCAGAGACTTTCCACGCTGTCCAGCGAGGCAATCATTTTGGTTATCTTTTCCGAAAGCGCATCGTCCTCCGGAAGCACCACGCCCACCTCGATTTTCTTTAAAGATGTTTCCCCATATAAAACCTTAGACGCCGAAAATGCCGCCATGCCGACGAGCAGCACCATCACCGCCTGCCCTGCCAGAAAATACGGCAGCTGGCGGAGCAGGCGCTTTCCGGTCAGCAGCAGATATATCATATATGTTCGCATTTTCCGCCGCCTATGACATGACTTTCAGGAGAATTGCGAACAGGTTGCCTGTTATCTCCGTTGTGACCTGGTTATAATCCTCCTCGGAGGAAGCCAGCACATCAAATGGAACGCCGTCCGGCTGCGCGATCTCATCCTCCAGCGGGTTGACATAATAGGAACCGGCAAATTCAACATAAGAACTGCTTCCATTTAACAATGTCGTTTCCAGACGCAGGGAATCCATATCGATATGGACGCTCTCGCCCTTCGAAAGCTCGCTGACCGCGCCATTCGCCGTGATCGACGCCTGAGACGCACCGTTACTCTGCAGATCCAGCTTTACCTCATAGCTGCCGTCCGCGATCTGATAGTCGCCATCCAGGATAAACTGGTATTTCTCTTCGTCGCCTTGCAGGGTCGCAATTACCTGACCACTCCAGCTCTTTCCAGCCTCGTAAGCGCCTGTTTTATCCAGGGAAACCGTGATAATCTGACCGTCCGAATCCTCAATATTTAACGCCCCATTCACATTCGACAGCATGTTGTAACCGCCGCCAAAGGAAACATCGCCGTAAAAACGGACATTTTCTTCCTCAACCGTTGCATCCGTCTCATAGGAAAATCCAGCCATTTTGCCATCTTTTCTCACATAGACATCCATCGTCACATCCCCGATGGTATTTTCCATTTCCTCTACCAGATTGTCCAGCACCGCTTCCGCCTGCGCCCAGAGTTCCTTCTGCTGTTCCTCCGGATCCACGCTCTCTCCGTCCCCGTCCGCTGCATAGATGCTGCTTGCGTCGCCTGCCAGTTCCAGATAGCGCACCACATCCTGTTTGAGTGTCTCATCATTCAGGAAAAATTCTCTCGTCGTCTTTGCAAAGCGAATCAACGCATCCTTCGGCAGAGTCACATGGTAACCGCGGCAGTTCTCGCTCTGTCCGTCGATCGTAAACTCTTTTTTGTCATTCTTAGTGACGGTCATAGCCGTTTTGAGGTCATCAATCGCCTTGCTTCCCTCTTTGTAGCGGTTCCAGAGTGCTTTCAGATCCATCATCGGCTCCTCGTCCGAAAGCGCTTCCTTGTACTGTCCCAGATAATTTGCCAGCCCCTCAATATCAATCCCCTGCTCTTCGAGCTTCTGCGCCGCATACGGAGAATTAATGAGCTGTCCTTCCAGATCATTGACATAATCAAGGGTAAATATACGGCTGGAAAGTGCCGGAATCGCCGCCATGATCTGTGTATCATCCATGTAAAGCTGTGCGTCCGCCAATTCTCCGCCGCCATACTGCAAGGAAAGATTTAGCAGCTGCCGTCCGCTGTCCACATCGCGCTTCACATCCAGACCGATGCCCGCACCGCTCATCTGGTTCAGGGATTCATCGGAAATACCTGTCATGCTTAACTCCATCCCCGTCTGCGCGGATCCCTTCTGTAAAAGTTTTTCCAGCTCTTTCGTCCCAAAGATCTCCTCAGACGGATTTAACTGCCCTTCCGCCGTGATGCTCTTGAACGCATCGATCACTGTATCCTTCGGGTCTGCCTGATGGCTGAGCATCACACCGCCGCCGACCACGACCACCGCTGCGGCTGCTCCGGCTGAAATGAGCCATTTCTTCCTGCCAGAACCATTTCCACCCGTTCTGCCACCGTCACTGCCGCCTGCAGCATTTCCACCGATTCCGCCGCCAGCACCAGCGGATCCGCCTGCACTGGTTCCATCCGCTGTGTCAGATGCGGCCGTAAGCGCCTGCGCCGCTGCCTCTGCCGGGTTTAGCGGGGTTGAATTGCTTGACATGTTTGCATTGTTTGTATTGTTTGCATTATTTCCCTCTTCCATCTTGTACCTCCTCCTGTTTTCTCACTCCTAAAACGTTACTGTTCACGCATACGTGCCCAGTAACCTTAAAACCTCTGTATCAGCTCCCGCGCCGAAAGCCCTGCCTCCGTCAGAACCAGCACACCGTCCTTTAATACATAAAGGGTTGTACACGCCCCTATCTCTCCCATCTCATGGGACGTTAAAAGAACTGTTCCCCCTGCTTTCACATAGCTCCTGATATAAGTCAGGATCTGCTCCTTTGCCTCCAGGTCAAGCGCTGCCCCCGGTTCATCGAGAATCAGGATATCCGCGCGTCCAGAGAGTGCCGCCGCGATGCTCAGCCTCTTTTTCTCTCCGCCTGAAAGCCGTCCCGCCTGCGTTTTCAAGAATCGGTCCACACCCAGCACATGACCGACGCCGCATTCCAGATCCCGCTCCATCTCCCGCCGTTTCCCCCGGAACCAGAGACGGTAATTATCAAATGCCGTCAACTCCGGGATCAATGGATTTTCCTGAGGCACATAGGCGATTTTTTCTTCTAATAGACGATGTCTTCCAAGCGCCTCCTGCCCGTCAATCCGAATACTCCCCCGATCCGGCTTGCGGATCCCCGCGAGGATCGAGAGCAGCGTCGTTTTGCCGCATCCATTTCCGCCGACAATCCCGATGCATTCCCCTGGATTTGCCCGAAAAGAGACATTTTTTAGGATCGTCCTTCCGCGGTACCGTTTTTCTATCCCTGTTACCTCTAACATATTTTTCCTCTTTATAAAGTAAAAAGGAACACCGCAAAGCAGAAGCGAACCGCTTCTCTGCCTTGCAGCATTCCTTACTTTATCTGGTCTGCGCCGCAGTGATGCAGGCACATTGATTTTATGATGGATGATTGCAGCACATCGTGTGCATTTGCAATCTATTTATTATTTATTTTCAGCCAGATCGCCTGGTTTCATGCTCAGGTTGATACGACCCATCTTATCGACCTCGATTACCTTTACAGTAACTTCATCGCCGATGTTGACAACATCCTCTACCTTCGCTACGCGCTTGTCCGAAAGCTTGGAAATATGAACCATACCATCTTTGTTCGGAGCCAGCTCTACGAATGCACCAAAATTCATGATACGGACAACGGTACCTGTCAGAATCTGACCCGGCTCGATATCGGTCACGATGCCCTTGATGATGGAAACTGCCTTGTCGATCATTGTCTGATCGGTGCCGCATACAGCTACGCTGCCATCGTCCTCGATATCGATCTTAACGCCGGTCTGCTCGATGATCTTGTTGATTACCTTGCCCTGTTTGCCGACTACATCGCCGATCTTCTGCGGATCGATGGAGATCTGAACGATCTTCGGAGCATACTGGCTGACGGTCTTTCTCGGCTCGGAGATAACCGGCGCCATAACTTCATCCAGGATGTAGAGTCTTGCCTCTCTCGTCTTAGCGATTGCCTCCTCGATGATCGGGCGGGTCAGACCGTGGATCTTGATATCCATCTGGATGGAAGTAATACCCTTGTGAGTGCCGCCTACCTTGAAGTCCATATCGCCGAAGAAGTCTTCCAGACCCTGGATATCGGTCAGAACGATGTAATCATCATCGGTGTCGCCTGTTACCAGACCGCAGGAAATACCAGCTACCGGAGCTTTGATCGGTACACCTGCTGCCATCAGGGACAGAGTGGATGCACAGATACTTGCCTGGGAGGTAGAACCATTGGATTCCATCGTCTCAGATACGGTACGGATTGCATACGGGAACTCTTCCGCAGTCGGAAGTACCGGCACAAGCGCACGCTCCGCCAACGCACCATGACCGATCTCACGGCGTCCCGGTCCTCTGGACGGTTTGGTTTCGCCTACGGAGTAGGACGGGAAGTTGTAATGGTGCATATATCTCTTGGATGTCTCGTTCTCATCCAGTCCGTCGATCTTCTGTGCCTCGGACAGCGGAGCCAGTGTACAGATATTTAAAATCTGTGTCTGTCCACGGGTAAACATACCGGAACCGTGTACACGCGGCAGAATGTCGATTTCTGCTGCCAGCGGACGGATCTCGGTGATACCGCGGCCATCCGGACGCTTGTGGTCTTTGAGGATCATCTTGCGGACAGTCTTCTTCTGGTACTGATATACAGCCTCACCCAGAACAGCCAGCCACTCCTCGTTATCAGCGAATGCCTCTTCCAGGCGCTCGGTGATTGCGCGGATATTCTCTTCTCTCTTCTGTTTCTCGTCTGTAAATACAGCCTCTTCCATCTCTTCCTGCGGAACCAGCTCACGAATCGCTGCAAACAGCTCTTCCGGAACTGCACAGCTCTCGTAGGAATGTTTCGGCTTGCCGCACTCTGCTACGATGGTGTCGATGAATTTGATGATCTCCTGGTTTACTTCGTGTGCCTTGAAGATCGCGTCGATCATGATGTTCTCCGGAACTTCCTTTGCGCCAGCCTCGATCATGATAACCTTCTCGCGGGTGGAAGCAACGGTCAGAGCCATATCAGATACTTTCTTCTGTGCGTTAGTCGGGTTTACGATAAACTCGCCGTCGATCATGCCGATCTGGGTGGTCGCACACGGACCATCAAACGGGATATCGGAAATGCAAGTTGCGATTGCAGAACCTAACATCGCGGTATACTCCGGGCTGCAGTCCTGGTCAACGGATAATACGAGGTTATTTAAGGTAACATCGTTGCGGTAATCCTTCGGGAACAGCGGACGCATCGGACGGTCGATAACACGTGCAGTCAGAACTGCGTTCTCAGATGCCTTTCCCTCTCTCTTGTTAAATCCGCCCGGAATCTTTCCGACCGAATACATCTTCTCCTCAAACTCAACGCTTAACGGGAAGAAATCAATACCGTCACGCGGCTTGTCAGAAGCCGTCGCGGTTGATAATACGGTTGTATCTCCATAATGCATAAATGCAGCACCATTTGCCTGAGCTGCTACACGGCCAACATCCACTGTTAAAGTTCTGCCAGCCAGTTCCATCGAAAAACTCTTGTACATCTCATATCTCCTTTCATCTTGTTTTGCAGAAGAACCTTCACATTCTCATACGCCGCTTTCGGTTCCAAAAGTGCCTTTCTGTGAAAAGTAATACCGAAACTACTGCTCTGCCCGCAAATATGTTTTTCTGCTTTACGGGTACAGCAGCGGTCTCGGACTTTTCTTCTACATAAACAACTAGGGTGGATTGCTCCACCCTATACGTTTTAATCTTAATTACTTTCTGATGCCTAACTTCTCGATCAGTGCACGGTATCCTTCCAGATCGGATTTCTTTAAGTAATCCAGAAGACCACGTCTCTGTCCTACCATCTTCAGAAGTCCGCGGCGGGAATGATGATCCTTCTGATTGGATTTTAAATGCTCTGTAAGCTCAGCGATTCTAGCGGTCAGAATTGCGATCTGAACCTCCGGTGAACCTGTATCGCCTGCTTTTCTTCCGTACTGTTCGATAATAGCTGCTTTCTTTTCCTTTGAAATCATTGTGATTTCCTCCTTAAAATAATTATTCTTACCGTATGCTAAGTTTATGTCGGAGTCGTCAAAAAACTGAGCACCGGCGGACTCATACGTATTTAGTATAACACAATATGTTTTCGGTGTAAATCATTTTATGCAGGTTTTTTCTCGATTTTTATTCCCGTTTCTTCCTATGCTCCTGGTCCCACTTCAATCTTTCCACCATTATCCCCCGAAGGACCTCCCGGTCCTGCCTGGGTCGGTGCCGCAGTCTCCGGCGCTTTC
>NZ_FR895007.1:0-791 GCF_000434655.1 Clostridium sp. CAG:43
ATGGGATAGAATAAAAAGCACGGTCTTATATTATAGGCTGTGTTTTTTGTTGTCTGGTGCTGGTGTGATGATCGGTTTATTTCCTAGCGTTTTAGTGGGTTGATACTATCGGAGTGGAATGTTAAAACCTATTGTTCAAGTAGGTTTCTTAATTTGGGTAATAGCAGGTTCATCTTTACACACGGTTAAAAAACAAATGTTCGATAAAATAAATCTCCCGTTTCATCCTATTGGCACTCTCTCCTGCCACCAGCAAAGCATCCAGAAAAAACATCAGTTCGATAAACCCACCCTTTTCTCTTCCAATCTCCCCTAACCTATGCTATAATAATTTCATGGGTGCTACCATATCACGGTAGGCGGTTGTCCTTCTCCAGAGGGACTGTGACCCTCTGATTACATAGAAACTGGAAACAGAATCTAGGAAAGGAGGGCTTAACCAATGAGTACAGCAGATGTTATTGCACTGATAGGCTTATGCTTTATGTGCTTTAGTCTCGGCTACAAAGTTGGTCGAGATAGTAATAAGACACAAAAATAACCGCCCTCTGTCCTCGAAAACAAGAGCGGTTATTTTATAACACAATTATTCAGGACAACCGTCTATCGGTAGCATCCTTTATATATAATATATCATTTTACTGTTGAATATGCAAGAGATTTTCACTGCGGAAAATTCCGTCGCGATTTCCGACAGAAATAACTAGAAAATCCCCCATTGATCTACATATCAATTTTTTTCTGCCATCCCATTTCGGGACTCCATCTTCTACCCCACCGGGGGGATATGT
>NZ_FR895008.1:0-2968 GCF_000434655.1 Clostridium sp. CAG:43
CTGATAGCCGCTTCTCTGTCCATCACGGTTCTCCGCTGGAGCTGCGTTCTTAGCCGGCTCTGCGGTCTGCTCTGCACTTGCTGCTGCCGGACGGCTTGCCGGTGCGCCGGTCTTGGCTGCGTTTCCTGTATTGGCCTTGCCTGCCGGACGGCTTCCTCTCTGTACGCTGTTCTGCGGACGATAAACCGCTGCAATCCGCTTTTTCGGCGGCTCAGTTGTCTTCTCCGCCTCTTTCTTCTCTGCCTCTAACGGCTCTTTCTTTATATCTTCCACTCGATTTGTTTCCGCCTTTCCTGTATCTGTCTTTGACGCTGTCGTCTGTCTCTTTGCTCCTGCAAGGAAGCATCTGACTGCTTCTGCCTGTTCCTCCGTCACCTTGGAAGAATGGCTTTTTACGTCAAAATGATTTTTCTGCAGTATCTCTAAAACTTCTTTATTTGATTTGCCAATCTGTTTTGACAACTCATTAACTCTCATGTTTTGCTACCTCCGTTCCGGCACTGCCTTCCCGTTCTGCATAAGCTCCTAAAAGAGCCCGCCCAGAAAAGCGTTAATTATCTAACTTCTCTCTTAACGCCTTTGCAAAACCGGAATCCAAAACGGCCAGAGACGCTCTCATCTCTTTTCCCATCGCGTGTCCCAGCTCTTCTTTCATGCCGAACTGGTACACGGGAACCTTGTAGTATGCACATGAATTTTCAAACATCTTTTTTGTATTATCCGACGCTTCTTCTGACACGATCACCAGATACGCTTTTCCACTCTTGATCGCTTTCTCGGTCATGAACTCGCCGCTTGCCGTCTTACCGGCGCGCGTCGCCAGTCCCAGAAGATTCAGCACCTTTTTACGATTCTCCAAACTGCTCCATCTCCTTTTCCAGCGCCTCATAGACTTCCTTCGGAATCGCCATCTTGAGCGACCGCTCCAGTCCTTTGCTCTTTACCGCCTTTTTCCAGCAGTCCATCGAAGGACAGAGGTAGGCGCCGCGTCCATTCCTACGGCCTGTCGCGTCAATCTCGATCGTATCGTCGGCTGTCTTTAAAACGCGGATCATTTCTTTTTTGCTCTTCATTTCTCCGCATCCGATGCACTGTCTGAGCGGCACTTTCTTTGCTCCCACTGTCTATCACTTCCATTTCTGTCAAATCCCGGTTCTGCTGCTTTCTTTCTGCCAAATCTGCTCGCTCCGCCCGAAATCAGCATCCCCGCACATTATCTGTCAGGATTATTCCTGCTCCGCTGCCGGCTCTTCTGTGCCCTCAGATACCTCATTTTCTGCTACCTCGGCTGCGTCTTCCTCTGCCACGCTGATCAGCGGGTCGTCGGTGTAGCCCTCGAAGCCTTCCTCATAACCGCTCTCAAGCTCATCTAAAAGACCAGACTCTCTTGCCTGTGTCTCGCTCTTGATATCGATCTTGAAGCCGGTCAGGCGGGCTGCCAGACGTGCATTCTGCCCCTCTTTTCCGATTGCCAGGGAAAGCTGGTAATCCGGAACGATCACCTGTGCCTCGCGTGCTTCCTCATCTGCTGCAACCAGGATAACCTTTGCCGGGCTTAACGCGTTCTCAATCAGGAATGCAGGGTTGTCATCCCAGTTGATGATATCGATCTTCTCACCGCGCAGCTCATTGACAACCGCGCTGACACGCGCGCCGTTTAAGCCGACACATGCGCCGACCGGATCGACGTTCGGGTCGTTGGAGCTGACTGCCATCTTCGTACGGGAACCTGCCTCACGTGCGATCGCCTTGATCTCTACGGTACCGTCTCGGACCTCGGCAACCTCAGACTCAAAAAGGCGTTTTACCAGATCTGGATGGCTTCTGGATACGGTGATACGCGGGTCACGCTGTGTCTCTTTTACTTCGATGACATACAGTTTGATACGCTCGGTCGGTTTGAATACCTCGCCCTTTACCTGCTCACTCTCGTTCAAGATCGTGTCGATCTTGCCTAAGTTGATGCTGATGTTGCGTCCTACATAGCGCTGTACGATACCCGTTACGATATCTTTCTCTCTGCAGTGCCACTCCTCATACAGGGCGTTGCGCTCTGCCTCACGAAGCTTCTGTAAGATAACATTCTTCGCGTTCTGAACGGCGATACGTCCAAACTCCTTGGAATTGACAGAGAACTGAACGATGTCGCCCAGCTCATACTTGCTGTTTAAGAGCTTTGCCTCTGCCAGGCTTACCTGGGTCATCGGATCCTCTACGGTCTCCACAACCTCACGCTCTGCCACGATGGAAAAATCTCCTGTTTCACGGTTGATGTTTACCTTGACATTATCTGCCCGGCCATAATTGTTTTTGTATGCTGTCAGCAGAGAATTTTCAATCGCTTCTAAAAGAACATCTTTGCTGATATTGTTTTCTTTTTCCAGCAGATTTATTGCCTCAATCAACTCTTTATTCATTTTATTTTATCTCCTCCTACCGTCTAAAAATCAAAGGCTAAACGAATCAAAGCAATCCCTGATTTTTCAAATGTACGCTCGCTGCCGTCCTCCATCGTGAGTGTCACGGAATCCGCGTCATAGGACGTAAGCGTTCCTGTAAATTCCTTCTGTTTGTCGATCGCTTTATACAGGCGGATCTCCACATCTTTGCCGATGCTTCTTGCAAAATCTTTCTCTTTCTTCAGAGGACGTCCCAGTCCCGGAGAACTTACCTCCAGTATATAGCTGTCCTCGATGAAATCTTCCTTATCCAGCCATTCACCAAGCAGACGGCTGATTACCTCGCAGTCATCAACGGTAATACCGCCCTCTTTGTCAATGTAGCACCGCAGATACCAGACGCCGACCTCGCGGACATACTCCACATCAACCAGCTCAAACTGATGCTGCTCCAGAACCGGCGTGATCCACGCCTCTACCCGTGCTTCGTACTGCTCTCCCTTTGCCACACCCCCACCACCTTTCTATGAAATTAGAAAGAGTGGACTTTTTTGTCCACTCTTTCCAGT
>NZ_FR895008.1:2988-3788 GCF_000434655.1 Clostridium sp. CAG:43
TTTCCAGTCAGTCTATTATGTTATCGTACCTAGTATAACATGCTTTTTTCGGAAGTTCAAGAGGTATTTCCTATTGTTTCTCTTTATTTACCGAATACAGCCTCATAATCTGCTTTGAATTTCTCGATACCAGCATCGGTCAGCGGGTGTTTTACCATCTGCATCAGAACCTTGAACGGAACCGTTGCGATGTCAGCGCCAGCCTTCGCGCACTCGATGATGTGCATCGGATGTCTGGTGGAAGCACAGATAATCTCGGTGGAAATCTCCGGATAATTGTCAAAGATCTCTACGATATCGTAAATCAGGTCTGTACCGTTGGTGGAGATGTCATCCAGACGGCCTAAGAACGGAGAAACGTATGTAGCGCCTGCTCTTGCAGCCAGAAGTGCCTGGTTGGCAGTAAAGATCAGGGTTACATTGGTCTTGATGCCCTCAGCGGACAGAGCTTTCACAGCCTTTAAGCCCTCGGTAGTCATCGGGATTTTAACAACCATGTTCGGATGAATCTTAGCGATTTCACGACCCTCGGCGATCATATCCTCTGCCTTCACAGTCGTAGCCTTAACCTCACCGGAAATCGGTCCATCTACAATGCTGGTAATCTCTTTGATAACCTCATTAAAATCACGGCCTTCTTTTGCAATCAGAGACGGGTTTGTGGTAACGCCACAGATAATACCCATATCATTCGCTTCACGGATCTCATCAACATTCGCGGTATCAATAAAAAATTTCATTTCTCATATCCTCCTAATTTTTATAAGATAGATAGCCAGTATCTCCTATATCTACTATAC
>NZ_FR895009.1:0-1736 GCF_000434655.1 Clostridium sp. CAG:43
GACTTATGTACATATTAGTTGTACTTGTAGAAGCCTTCGCCAGACTTACGGCCAAGCTTGCCGCCGCGAACCATCTTTCTAAGAAGCGGCTGCGGACGGTACTTCGGGTCACCAGTCTCAGACTGAAGTACTTCCATGATAGCCAGAACAACGTCCAGACCTACCAGGTCGCCCAGTTCAAGCGGTCCCATCGGATGGTTAGCACCCAGCTTCATAGCGGTATCGATACCCTCTACAGAAGCCTCGCCCTCAGCGTAGATACCGATAGCTTCGTTGATCATCGGGATGAGGATACGGTTTACTACGAAACCAGCGCCCTCTTCTACCTGTACCGGGATCTTGCCGATCTCTTCAGAGATCTTCTTAACTTTGTCAACAATCTCTGTCGGAGTGTTTAAGCCTGCGATAACCTCAACCAGCTTCATAACCGGAGCCGGGTTGAAGAAGTGCATACCGATAACCGGGCGGTCAAGACCTGCACCGATCTCAGTAATGGACAGAGAAGATGTGTTGGTAGCGAATACGCAGTCTGACTTGCAGATAGCGGCCAGCTCTTTGAAGGTCTGTTTTTTGATCTCCATGTTCTCGATTGCTGCCTCAACTACGAGATCGCAGTCGCTGCAGATAGTCTTAACGCCGGTATGGATTCTGGCAAGGATCTTGTCTGCATCCTCTTTTGCCATCTTTCCTTTTGCTACTCTCTTCTCAAAGTTCTTGGAAATTTTCAGTTTGCCGTTGGAAGCAAACTCTTCGTTAATATCACACAGGCATACTTCATATCCATCTACCTGGGCAAATGCCTGAGCGATTCCGGAACCCATGGTTCCTGCACCAATAATACCAACTTTCATGACAAATCCTCCTGAAATTATACAACTATAATTTAACTAACTATCTATTGTTAAACTGCTCCACTTTCCGTTTCTCAAGGAATGCTTGCATACCGTTCTTCTGATCTTCTGTCTCGAAGCATCCACCAAACAGTTTTTCCTCGATCACGATAGCCTGATCCATATCAGTCTGAAGTCCGTCGTTCATCGCCTTCTTGCTGTTTCTGACAGCGATCGGAGCCATCTTTGCGATAGCGCCTGCCAGCTTCTTCGCAGCCGGCATCAGCTCTTCCTGTGTATAAACAGCATTTACAAGTCCGACACGGTATGCCTCGTCCGCTTTGATGTTGCGGGACGCAAATACCATCTCTTTTGCCTTGCCCGGTCCGATGAGACGTGCGAGTCTCTGTGTACCGCCGAAGCCTGGTGTGATACCAAGACCTACTTCAGGCTGTCCGAATAATGCATTGTCCGAGCAGATACGGATATCACAGCTCATGGCAAGCTCGTTGCCGCCGCCGAGTGCGAAACCGTTTACTGCCGCGATAACCGGAACCGGGAAAGTTTCGATCTTGCGGAAAATATCGTTGCCGAATTTACCGAAGTGCTCGCCCTGCTCCTTGGTCATCACGCTCATAGCAGCGATGTCAGCACCGGCTACGAAAGATTTCTCTCCTGCGCCGGTCAGGATAATTGCACGAATTTCGGAAAGGTCTACTGCATCAAATGCAGCTTCAATATCCTTCAGCACATCCTCGTTTAACGCGTTCAGTGCCTTCGGACGATTAATAGTTATGACTGCGACGTGTCCGTCTACCTCATAGTCTACAAATCCCACTTCCAGTTCCTCCTAAAAAGCTCTTGAATTGAAATACGTAAAACCAGAAACAGCCGGAGCGCCGGGGA
>NZ_FR895009.1:1751-9930 GCF_000434655.1 Clostridium sp. CAG:43
GCCGGGGATAAGCCCCGACGACTCCGGTTCTGCGTCAGAAATTAGTCTCTCTCAACGATCGTTGCGCAGCCCATGCCGCCACCGATACACAGAGTAGCCAGACCCTTCTTAGCGTCACGTTTCTGCATCTCGTATAACAGAGTTGTCAGGATACGGCAGCCAGATGCTCCTACCGGATGTCCGATAGCGATTGCACCGCCGTTTACGTTCAGGATGTCTTTGTTGAAGCCAAGGTCACGAGCTACAGCGATAGACTGAGCTGCGAATGCCTCGTTTGCCTCGATCAGGTCGAAGTCTTCTACCTTCCAGCCTGTCTTCTTCAGAACTTTCTTGGTAGCTGCAACCGGTCCAATACCCATGATGCTCGGATCTACACCGCCCAGAGCGCCTGCTACCCATGTAGCCATCGGTTTGATACCCAGTTCTTTTGCTTTCTCTTCGCTCATAACAACTACAGCTGCTGCACCATCGTTGATGGAGGAAGCGTTACCAGCTGTTACACGTCCGTCTTTCTTGAATGCCGGACGAAGCTTGCCAAGAATCTCTACAGTGGAACCCGGACGCGGACCCTCATCGGTATCTACGATAACAGTCTCTTTTTTCTTCTTAACTTCGATCGGAACGATCTCGTCTTTGAAACGTCCAGCCTCGATAGCTGCGCAAGCCTTCTGCTGGCTAGCTGCTGCAAACTCATCGAGTTCTTCTCTTGTGATACCCCACTGATCGCAGATGTTCTCAGCGGTGATACCCATGTGGTAATCGTTGAATGCATCCCACAGAGCGTCATTTACCATGGTGTCGATCATGGTCGCATTGTTCATACGGTATCCGTAACGAGCCTTCATCAGAGCATACGGAGCTGCGGACATGTTCTCTGCACCACCAGCTACTACGATGTCAGCATCGCCTGCAAGGATCATATCTGCTGCTGCGTTTACAGCATTCAGACCAGAACCGCAAACCACGTTCAGGGTAACTGCCGGAACTTCTACCGGAAGACCAGCTTTCAGAGACATCTGACGTGCTACGTTCTGACCAAGGCCAGCCTGGATAACACATCCCATGTATACGTGATCAACCTGCTCCGGAGCAACGCCTGCTCTCTTCAGAGCCTCCTTGATAACTACGGCACCCATCTCAGCTGCTGGAACAGTACTGAGCTGACCACCCATAGAACCTACTGCGGTACGGCATGCACTTGCAATTACGACTTTCTTAGACATTGAAAAAATCCTCCTTGAAAATGATCCACCACGTAAATAACACAACTGCAGTAAATAGTAAAATAGTGATAAATATGATAGTGTATTTGTATCTTAACACCCCACGCGGCTCCTGTCAAATAATTATCAATGGATTTATAAAGATTTAAGATTCTCATTTTTCCGCGTACAATCCACTTATTTCTACATCGTTCTGATCGCCTTTAGGCGGAATGCACAATTTTTTTCTTCCGTTTTCTCAATAAAAGTGGTCTTCTCTGGCATTATAACCAACGTGGTATTTTGTTTGTGAATTAATAGACAAAGTCATTCTTCTTCTATTTACATACACTTATATCTGTAATTCATAAATATGAATATGTCGTCATTTTCCCCTATTTTGTCCTCCGCCTCTTTCGTTGACAAGGGGTAGTGGAGATGATACACTGATAAACAACGGGGGATGTCCGAATCACGCATTTGTACGGACTTCTTCATATTATTAAAAAGGACAAGGTGAATAAGTATGGATTACAAGAAACTGTATGCAGAAAAGCTGGTTTCCGCTGAAAAAGCTGCTTCCGTCGTTAAATCTGGCGACTGGGTTGACTATGGCTGGACCACCGGCACTCCGGTAGCAGTCGATGCTGCTATCGCAAAACGTCTTCCGGAACTGGAGAATGTAAACTTCCGCGGCGGTATCCTGATGTGGGTACCGGAGATCTTCAAGATCGAAAACCCGGCAGCTCATATGACCTGGAACTCCTGGCACATGAGCGGTATCGAGAGAAAGGCAATCGCACAGGGATTCAGCTTCTATGCTCCGATCCGTTATTCCGAGCTTCCGAGATACTATCGTGAGTCCGCAACCAAACCGGATGTAGCTGTATTCCAGGTCGCTCCGATGGACGAGCACGGTTATTTCAACTTCGGACCAAATGCTTCCCATATGGCAGCCTGCTGCGAGACTTCCAAGGTTGTCATCGTAGAGGTCAATGAAAATATGCCGGTCTGCCTCGGCGGATTTGAGAACGGCGTTCATATCTCCAACGTAGACATGATCGTAGAGGGCAGCAACCCGACCATCGCAGAGATGGGAGGCGGCGCAGCAGCGACTGATGTCGATGAAGCAGTTGCAAAACTGATCGTAGACGAGATTCCGGATGGTGCCTGCTTACAGTTAGGTATCGGCGGTATGCCGAACGCAGTTGGTTCCCTGATTGCGAAATCTGACTTAAAGGATCTGGGTGTTCACACCGAGATGTACGTTGACGCATTCGTTGATATTGCCGCAGCCGGCAAGATCACAGGCGCTCACAAAGCACTGGACAAAGGCCGTCAGGTATACGCATTCGGCGCTGGCACCAAGAAACTGTATGACTACTTAAACAACAACCCGGCCTGCATGAGTGCTCCGGTTGATTACACCAACGACGTCCGCACCATCGCAGCCCTGGACAACTTCATGTCCATCAACAACGCGGTTGACCTCGACCTCTTCGGTCAGATAAATGCAGAGTCCGCAGGAATCAAGCACATCAGCGGTGCAGGCGGACAGCTTGACTTCGTTCTGGGCGCTTACCTGTCCAAGGGCGGAAAGAGCTTCATCTGCTGCTCCTCCACCTTCAAGAACAAGGCTGGCGAGCTGCAGTCCCGTATTCTCCCGACCTTAAATCAGGGTTCCATCGTAACCGATACACGTGCAAACCTGCACTACCTGGTAACCGAGTACGGTAAAGTAAACTTAAAGGGTCTTGCAACCTGGCAGAAATGCGAGGCTATCATCTCCGTTGCACATCCGCAGTTCCGCGATCAGCTGATTAAGGAAGCTGAGAAGATGCATATCTGGAGACAGAGCAATAAGATCTGATAAGAACTCAAGATCTGATAAAATCGGCAGAATTCGGAGACAAAATCCAGCAAACCATCTATGGTATCTGAGACTCCCGGTTCTCCGATACATCAGATACGTTTATTTTCTAAAAAAAGTGCTTTTCCTCTCAAGAAATTTTCTTCGAGAAGAAAGGCACTTTTTTATTTATACTTTTTTCTTATAGTTTTTGTTCTACAAGTCTCTGTCTACTATCCGCTACTGTTCCAGAGACTTCCACCGGAAGTTCGGAATCACATCCGACCACTTATTAATTCCGATGATTGATTTTGCAAAATTCGAAGTTTCCAGCGTGTATCTCTTCTGATCAATGTCGTGGAAAACTCTCCAGAGCTTTCGATCCTTTACCGCTACAATCTCATTGCCCTGATTCATATCACAGGACCACAGACCGAAGCTTAAGCCTGCCCTTACCTCTGACGGCGCATCGACCTGACGACTCAGAATGTACGCGTCGATATACGGGTTACTGTCCACGATATAGTAAGAATATGCAAATGCCGCCGCCTGGATATCCGACACATCGCCGCGCGTCAGACTCTGTGCAGTAAATCCTTCCTCCGTCAGAATGACATGGCGCACCTCGCCAGATGCTGTCTTCATCGAATCCTGATTCAGATAATCGGTCAGTACATGCAGGTTTGCAAAGTTGACAATCGGTGAATCTGCACTCTCGGTTACCAGCCCCGTTGCCGGATCATCCCAGAATTCCGGTTCCGTCATCGGGTACGGATACGGATGGTAGGCAATGCCCCAGTCCATCTGGCCTTCCGTTACTGCCAGGGCGTTAAACGTATCAACAATGCCTTTGCCCGTATAATGCACCTGATCGTTCAGGTTCTCATACGGAGCTCCCCACCAGAAATCAAGTGAAAAATAAACCCGGTCATTCGCGCTTGTGCTCTTGATCGCCGTGTAGAACGTGCGGAATGCCTGCTGATACGTGGATACATATGCATTCAAATCTGCCGGTCCCATGTAGTTCCAAATCTGGTTGTTGATCTCATTGCCCAGAATCCAGTTGGAAATCTTCGCATAATTTGAATTATGATTCTTGCCGCTGTAACGATCCGCCAAAAACGCGAAGATCGCACGCGTTGTCTCAAATCCTTCCTGTGTCTTCGTGTTAAACATATAATAATTGGCGCTCGAAGATTTCGCAGTTCCCGCATGAACCAGTTCCGGGTGCGCGTCATTCCAGTCATTTAAAACGATCGCCGTCACAGATATATCTTTTCCGATATATGTACTGATCACCTTGTCATAATTTTCAACCACCGACTTATTAAAATGATACGTTTTTCCATCGTACTCATAATCAATGCCACTTCCTAAAAACTGGGAAAATGCGATATTGACCGCCACATGTTTGACACCCAGTGTAAATGCATCGTTGAGCATATTTAACTGGATATTCAAGCCCTTTTTCGTCAGCGGCGTCTTAAACGCATCCTGATTGGATGCAACCACCTCCGGATTTGTGATATAATGTGCCGCTCCAATTGCCGTAAATGTAGTTCCGTCAAACACTGCCGGAACAAACCGGCTGTAAAGGCGGTCCTGGGCAGTTCCCTTGTTTAAAGGAATCGAGACGGTCCTCGTTTCCCCTGCGCCTACGCTGCTGACATAATCAGTCCGACTTCCAATCTCCGACTCATACGGCCGCAATTCAAACAGATAAATCTTTCCGTCCGTCCCCGTTGTATCACCGTTGCTTGAAAGTGAAATATCCACTGTATTCTGCCCCGAACCAATCAGACAGGAGCCGATCGAAGCGGTTATCTGAAACGTCTGCGCCGCCAGTGCTGTGAACGCAGCCGCCACACTCAGGCAGACCGCTGCAGCCAGGACAAGCGCCGTTTTCATCCATTTTTTCATCCTGTTCCTTCCTTTCCGTCTAATATCCTATGGTATTTGATCATACTTCATTCTTCCGTCAGATTCAATTACTATTTTATTAAGGATTATTACAACTATTTTGGAAATTCTGTATGATTCCCAGCATTTTGTCTTTTCCAAGCCTTGATTTCTTTCTTATTCCTATTCTTTTACCACTTACAAATATTGGTTTTATATATAAATCCCTTAGAGCCGCAAGTTTAAAAAGCTACAGTTTCCGGAACCATCAAGTATTCCTTCCGCCATAGCTTTTTGATATTACCGATTATTTAGTTCTTAATGCCCTCATCGCATTTAAAATTGCAATGACGGAAACACCGACGTCCGCAAACACGGCTTCCCACATATTAGCCACTCCAGCCGCGCCCATCAGAAGCACAACCGCCTTAACCGCCAGGGCAAACACGATATTCTGGTGCGCGATTGCCATTGTCTTGCGTCCGATTTTAACCACACCTGCAATCTTCGCCGGGTTATCATCCATCAGGACAATGTCCGCCGCCTCGATCGCCGCGTCACTTCCCATGCTTCCCATTGCAATACCGACATCTGCACGGGAGAGAACCGGTGCATCGTTGATGCCGTCGCCGACAAATGCCAGCTTCCGCTTTCCGGTCATCTCCGCCAGCATCTCCTCGACCTTCTGCACCTTATCCGCCGGAAGCAGCTCCGTGTACGCCTGATCGATGCCGACCTTCGCAGCCACCGCCTCGCCGACCGCTTTCCGGTCGCCCGTCAGCATAACAGTACGGCGGATTCCAGCCGCCTTCAGTCCACGGATCGCATCCTCCGTCTCCGGCTTGATCGTATCGGCAATCAGGATACTTCCGGCAAATTTTCCGTCCTTTGCCAGATAAATCACAGTGCCGATGCCGTCGCATTCCTGATACGGTATATTTTTACTCTTCATCAGGCGTCCATTACCCGCCAGAACTATGTGACCGTCGATCGTTGTCTCGATACCATGACCGGAAATCTCGTTGGTTTCACCGATGCGGGTTAAGTCGATCAGGGGTTTGCGTACCACTCCCTGCACACCCTCTTTGGACTGCACCTCTTTTATTGTGTCATTGTCAGCATCCAGAACGATTTCTGCTGTTCCCGCATTCGCCTTTTGAGTTTCTGCTTCTGCCAAACTGCCTTTTCTCTCACGATACGCCTCCCGTATCGATTCCGCGATCGGATGCGTCGAATAATTCTCGGCATACGCCGCCAGCTCCAGAAGCTCATCCTCACTGATTCCCGCTGGATACAGCTCCGTCACTTTAAACTCGCCCTTCGTCAGGGTGCCTGTCTTATCAAATACAACCGTATCCAGCTCCGAAACTGCCTCCAGATAATTGCTTCCCTTGACTAACACACCGATGCGGGATGCAGCACCAATGCCGCCAAAGAAGCTAAGCGGAACCGAAATCACCAGCGCACACGGGCAGGAAATTACCAGGAAAATACAAGCTCTCTGAATCCACTCGCCAAATTCTCCGCCCAGCACAATCGGCGGCACAAATGCCAAAGCAACCGCCGCGATCACGACCACCGGCGTATAATATCTGGCAAACCGGGTGATAAAGTTCTCCACCTTCGCCTTCTTGCTGCTGGCATTCTCCACCAGCTCCAGAATCCGCGCCACCGTCGAATCATCAAATTCTTTCGTCACGCGCACCCGCAGAAGCCCGCTGCCATTGACACATCCGCTGATGATTTCATCCCCGGCTGCCGCACGGCGCGGTACCGATTCACCAGTCAGCGCCGAGGTATCGATCATCGATTCACCCTCTACCACCACGCCATCCAGCGGAATCCGCTCTCCCGGCTGTACCACGATGATATCATCCACTTCCACATCGTCCGGATCGACCTGCTCTAACTGTCCATCTTTTTCAATATTGGCATATTCCGGGCAGATATTCATGAGATCGCTGATCGACTGGCGCGAACGGTTGACCGCATAACTCTGAAACAGCTCTCCAACCTGATAGAACAGCATAACCGCAACCGCCTCAGAAAACTCGCCCACACCGAACGCACCGAACGTCGCTACTGTCATGAGGAAATTCTCATCAAACACCTGACCATTTTTAATCCCCCGGAACGCCTTGTATACAATATCCCATCCAATAATCAGATACGGAATTAAAAATACGACTAACTCTGTCCACGGCTGCGGCATTCCGGCAAATACATTCATTTTTTTCGCTGCTGCCGCCGCGATATATACGATTGCCGCCGCAACGATCCGCTTCAGCATCGTTTTCTGCTTCTGATTCATAAAGCCTCCCTTCATTCTGGAAACACGTTCCCTGAAAAAAAAGATATAGGAAAATGTGCCGGCACAGCTCATTTACCTATATCTTTTTACTTTGTCCTTCTGTGCATTACACAATCTGATTTTATTCTTTTAAAAAGCAGCTTTTGATCCGATTATGCCTTTTCCAATTTTACATATTAATAATGCAGTCCGGTTCCACCTTCTTGCACACTTCTACAACCTCTTTCATGATCTCGTCGAAACGTGCGTCATCCGCATCGATCGTCATTTTCTGCATCATAAAGCTGACACTCGCATCATTGACTCCATCCAGCTTCTTGATCGCATCCTCCATCTTTGCTGCACAGTTTGCACAATCCAGATCAGTTAATTTAAATTTCTTCTTCATGATAATCCTCCTCTTTTTATTGAGTTATAAATTTTTAATGTTTGCTTTTCGAGACCTGCAATTTTTTTCTTTACAGATAGCACCGCTTTCACATTCATTCAATCCATTATCATCATTCAAGGAACTTGCTATTCTTTAATATGCTCAAAGCCCTGGTTGATAATCCGGTAAACATGGTCGTCTGCCAGCGAATAGAACACCGACTTTCCGTCCCGGCGGCTCTTGACAAGCTGCGACTGCTTGAGAATCCGAAGCTGATGCGAAATCGCCGACTGCGTCATATTAAGCAGCTGTGCAATGTCGCAGACACACATTTCCGACTCAAACAGCACAAACAAAATCCGGATCCGCGTCGAATCACCAAATACCTTAAACAGCTCCGCCAGATCATACAAATCATCGTCATCCGGCAGCATTCCCCGGACCGACTGCACAACCTCATCGTGAACAGCACACTCCTCACAGCACTCTACATCATGAATTGCCATCCGATTTCTCCCTTCATGCTACGCGTTTCTGCCCTGCAAACT
>NZ_FR895009.1:9968-13543 GCF_000434655.1 Clostridium sp. CAG:43
AAGCAGTTTGCAGGATTTTAACAAGATTTCTTTGAAATATTTTTATTTATATGAATCATTGTTCATATGTTCATTATATGAATGTAACTGGGAAATGTCAAGAAATATTTGTGGGAATTTAAAAGGAGTAAATGAAATGTTTTCTCAATTATAAAATGCTGCAAAAAAGACTGTTCATACAGACAAAATCCACTAAGTAATGCGCGTAAATGTGCTTCTTTTTGCCCGGTTTACAGATGATACTCTGTAAACCGGCACAGTTCAAATATCTATTCTCCACATCCTATGCTTTTTTGTCTATTTATGAACAGTCCGTTCTTTTTTATTCATTATTATATATCTTTTGCAGTTTATTTTTTCGACACTGCTTGAGCTATATTATCCATTGGTATATTATCCATCGTCTGATGATCTTTTGCCTCTTTCTGCAACCCCGACTTAGACTTCTAATAGAATCTCTCCTCGCCCGGAATCGCATTCAAATGTTCCTGCCATTTCTCAGCCGGTACATCATGAACCGATACCGTCACAACCTTCGGATCCTTCTTTAATTCTTCTGATACCAGCGCTCTGACCTTCTCAGCCAGCGCTGCCTTCTCTTCCCGGCTCCGTCCCGGGTACATAGATATTGCAATGTGTGGCATGATTTTCCTCCTTTGTACTAATAGCACTCTTCCAAAATATCCAAGATTTCCGCGTGCGTCAGCTGCCGATACCCGCCGTCATTGCGGATACATGAATCAGCAATCGTTTTCAGCAGGCTCTGATCTGTGATTCCCAGTTCCCGCAGCGTCCCCGGCAAACCAATCTCATGAATAAACGCCTGCAATGCGTCAATTCCGCCAAATGCCAGTTCTTCCTCATCGCCGCCATCTGGTGACATTCCCCAGACATTTACGGCAAATTTCACAAATTTCTTGATGCCGTCCCGGCAAATTCGACGATAATACGCCGGATGGATCACGCCAAGTCCCATTCCGTGGTTGCAGTCCGTGTAAGCCCCCATCTGATGTTCAATCATATGCGCCTCAAAATCACACTGTTTTCCTAATTTGATAATGCCAATCTCTGCCATCGTGGACGCCCACATCAGGTTGCTGCGCGCCTCATAATTTTCCGGTTCCCGGATCGCCACCGGCAGGTTCTCAATAATACTCCGCATCAACGCCTCCGAGATCGCATCCGAAAGATTATCCTCATCCGGTGCACTGAAATATGTCTCCATCACATGGCTGAGCATATCAAAACCGCCCGCTGCCGTCTGGAGTGGAGAAACCGTGTAGGTATATTTCGGGTCCATCATCGCAAACACCGGATTGCAACGCGGATAATTCCGGCTCGTCTTAATTTTCTGTTCCTCATGGGTGATTACACCCTCGCCGTTGACCTCGCTTCCAGTGCCGACCACGGTCACAATCACGCCCACCGGAACCGGCTCAAAATCAATCTCGCCCTTTTTGATCCAGTATTCCTCCCAGACGTCCTTGTCCGTCGCAGCCGCCATTGAGATCGCCTTGCTGCAGTCCATGACCGAACCGCCGCCCACTGCCAGAATCAGATCTACCTGATTTTCCTGTACGACTTTTTTCCCTTCCATCACCTTGCTGTAGGTCGGATTCGGCATGATGCCTGAAAATTCTATCACCTGTTTTCCAGCCAGCTTTAAGACATCCATCACTTCCTGATAAATGCCATTCGTCTTGATCGAGCCGCCGCCATATGCCAGCATCACCGTTTCCCCATACGGCTTCACCGCCTCCAGCAGGTGCTCTTTCACACAGCCTCCGCCAAAATAAATCTTTGTCGCATTTTCAAATGTAAACGCCCGCATCGTTCCCTGTCCTTTCTGAACCCGTTCCGGCAAATGCTTTTGCATCCGCCTGATGTTCTGCCTTCTTCTTTGTAGATATGTTTTTTTGAATTTTTATTTTGATTATTTTTCTCCTTTATCTCAGATTCATCAAATGTTCATCTATAACTCACACTAGATTTGACAAGTTCTCTGTAAGTGTTCATATTATATCACGATTCGCATCTTCGATGCTTACCGCTGCTGACGCAGCTATCGTGATCGCCATTCGCCGTTCGTCATAAATCTGCAAGCAGCTTTCTGGCTCACTTGCGCTCATTATATCATATTACCTTTTTACATTCTATCTTTTTCAGAAATTTCACGCATATATTTTCATTTTTATGAATAAAATTGCACAAACTTATATCTGCGTGTCATTTTTATTTCCCCATCACTTCCAAAATATTTTCCGAAATTTATGATTTCTTCACATTCCGAACATACTTTTATCACATTTTTTCGATATAGTAATACGCGTAAAGGCAAAAGACCTTTCATAATATACTTTTTCATACCTACGCCGACAGGAGTCCGTTCCTGTCGGCTCCTCCTATTTTAAGGGATATATCTACTCAAGCGGGCAGTTTCATGATAAAATAAACACACAGATAGAATCATCTCACAAACACAGATTCTATATTAAATTTACAATAAAAACAGCTGCATGAATCACATATATTAGGAGGAACTTCTCATGAAACACAAACTGACGCAGGAAGAAATCCTGGTTGAAATAAAAGACATTCTATTAGAATACGTAGAAATCACCCGCCCGCTGACACCGGCTGACCGCCTGATCGACGATCTGGGGCTGGATTCATTTTTGATCGTATACTTTATCACAGAAATCGAAGACTGCTTCGAGATCGATATTCCGGAAACGGATTTTATCGAGCTTGTCACGGTCAAGGATCTCTGCGAACGGATTCAGCTGGAAATAAAAAAGCACTCCACTTATTAATACCAGCGTGTCATCGGCAAGTCATTATTAATTCCTTTTGTAAATAAAATCTGGTGCAGACGCAGATTTTCCACATCCAGGATATAAAATCCATCTGCTGAACCACAAGAAATCATTTCCCAGAGACTTAGAACCATTACGCCCGGGAAAATATATTTTTTAATCCACGAATCGCCCGGATGTTCCTCCAGCACACTGATAAATTGCAGCAGAAACAGTCCGTTCCTTCCATCTTAACCTGAAATGGATACTCATCAAACTTTTGGTTATATCTGTCCCTGTTCTTTCAGATATGCCAGAAAACCTACACAGCCCTCCAGAACATCTTCATACGTCGCGTCAAAATCACCCGTATACCACGGATCCGCGATGTCACGGTCTGAACCTGCAAATGTGAGGAATTTATATATTTTCCCCTCCGGATCGCCTTTCAGCATCCGGTTTAAATTTCGGATATTGGCACTGTCCATACCTATGATATAATCAAATTTCTCATAATCCGCCCACGTTACCTGCCGCGCCCGGTGCGGCACCAGAGGAATTCCAACCTTCCTCAGCTTATTCACCGTCCCCCGGTGCGGTGGATTGCCGATTTCTTCGGTGCTTGTGGCGGCGCTGTCGATAAGGAAGTGGGCGGAAAGCCCTTGGGATGCGACTTTGTGGGTGAAGACACTTTGGGCTAGGGTGGAACGGCAGATGTTGCCGTGGCAGATGAAAAGTACTTTTATCATAGTTTTGTTTCTCCTTGTTTTGCCCTGGAAT
>NZ_FR895010.1:0-5645 GCF_000434655.1 Clostridium sp. CAG:43
GGAAAGAAAAAAACCATCCGGAACGTGCACAAGAAGAAATAAAACGTATGTACGCTCGGAATGAAGGAACGACTCCGAGCGTACATACTTGAGACGGGAGGAATTTCTCATGAAAATTGCGATAATTACAGGTGCCTCTTCCGGCATGGGGCGCGAGGCAGCCAGACAGCTGGCGGATCGCTTTTCGGGACTTCAGGAAGTCTGGCTGATTGCCCGCCGGATGGACCGGATGCAGGAGCTGGAACGGACGCTGCCGATCCCGGCGCGGTGTTTCGCCATCGATCTGACGGATGCATCCCAGCGGGAGACGCTGGAAAACGAGCTGGCGGCGCGCAAGCCCAACGTAAAACTTTTGGTAAATGCTTCCGGCTTTGGTAAAATCGGAACGGTCGGGAACCTGCCGCTTGACGATGAAACGGGAATGGTAGAGCTCAACTGCAAGGCGCTGTGCGCGGTCACGCATATGGTGCTTCCCTATATGAGCGAAAACAGCCGGATTCTCCAGTTCGCGTCAGCAGCCTCCTTTCTGCCGCAGCCGGGATTTGCCATCTATGCGGCAACCAAGGCATTTGTCTTAAGCTACAGCCGCGCCCTGCGGGAAGAACTCCGCCTGCGCAGAATCGGTGTGACGGCGGTCTGCCCCGGACCGGTCAAAACCGAGTTTTTCGACATTGCCGAGACAACCGGGGAGATTCCTCTTTATAAGCGTCTGGTGATGGCAGATCCGCACAAAGTTGTAAAACTTGCCATCCGCGACTGTATGGCGGGAAAAAGCGTGTCGGTTTACGGCGTTTGGATGAAGGCATTCTTTGTGCTCTGCAAGGTAGTGCCGCATGAGTGGATTCTGCGCGCGATGCAGGCATTAAACCATTAAATCAGACAAAAAGCTAGTATCATTCAATAAAAACATGATAGAAAGGATTTTTACACCGTGAAAAAGATAAAAAAAGGCGATTATGGCTACCGCAATCATTTCAAGCGGAAACAGCTTTTTATCATCGCACTTCTGGCGTTATTTATTATCGCACAGCTGGTTGGGCGGTCTTTTACAGACAATGATTCCGTCAAAAAAATTCTGACGGTCATGGCGATCGTCACGGTACTTCCGGCGGCGAATCTCGCTTCCCCGCTGATTGCCATTTTCAAATACCATACGCCGGAGCAGGCGTTTCATGAGGCATATATGCCGTATGAGGAAAAATTTGAAGTTCTCTATGATCTGGTTCTGACGACACCGGAAGATGTGATTCCGTCCGATGTGACCGTCGTTCACCCGACCGGCATCTATGTGTACTGCATTAATCCAAAGCTGAATGTAAAGCGCGCGGAGGCAGGTTTAAATGAACTGTTAAAGGCCAACAAACTGGATCCGAACCTGAAAATCGTGACCTCACGCAGCACCTTTGACAAGCGGATTCACAGCCTGAAACCGGCGTCAGAGTATGAGGACGATGGAACTGTAGAGTACGGCGTGCGCGTAATAAAAGGATTATCGATGTAAAAAAGGGAGGCGGCAGCCATGCGGATGCTGACAGTATCTAAAAATGAGGCGGGGCAGCGCCTGGACAAGCTGCTGGCAAAATATCTGAATCTGGCGGGAAAAAGCTTCATTTATAAAATGATGCGGAAGAAAAATATTACCCTGAACGGAAAAAAATGCGACGGTTCCGAACATCTGACCGAGGGCGATGAGATCAAGCTGTTTCTGGCAGAGGAGACGATCGAGAAATTTTCGGAAGTGAAGATTCAGAAGGTTCAAAAGAAAAAGCTCGATATCGTCTACGAGGACGAACATATTTTACTGATCAATAAGCCATCTGGAATGCTGTCCCAAAAAGCGAAAGAGACGGATGAATCGCTGGTCGAATACCTGATCGACTATCTGCTGGATTCCGGCAAATTAAAGAAAGAGGAACTGGCGTGCTTCCGCCCGTCCGTCTGCAACCGCCTCGACCGCAACACAAGCGGCATCGTGGCAGCTGGACGTTCCCTGCCGGGACTGCAGATCATGTCCGAAGTCATCAAGGATCGGAGTCTGGGAAAATATTATGTCTGCGTCGTGCGGGGAATCGTAAAAGGCGAAGCCCGGATCGAGGGATGGTTGACGAAAAATGAAAAGACGAATCAGGTGTCGATCCGAAAAGAGGAGACCCCTGGAAGTCTGCCGATCCGGACTGCATACAGACCGCTGGTATCTGGAAATGGATATACCCTTCTGGAGGTTCATCTGATCACCGGACGATCCCACCAGATCCGCGCCCACCTGGCTTCCATCGGACACCCGATCGCCCGTGGCTTCCCTCGGACACCCGATCGCCGGGGATCCGAAGTACGGCGATCTCCGGGTCAATGAGGAAGTGAAGAAACGCTTCGGCGTCCGCTCGCAGATGCTTCACGCATGGCGGCTGGTAATGCCGGAAACGATCTCCGGGCCGCTTTCATATCTGGCGGGCAAAGAATTTACCGCGCCTATGCCAGCGGAGATGAAACGGATGGAAGAGATGATGAAATCAGCTCCAAAACGCCCAGCCAATCATCGCCCGTAAATTTTAAATTGTGCGAAAAATCAAAAAAATAAGTGGAGGAGCAACAACATGGGGACTTGGAACAGCCGGGGACTTCGTGGTTCAACCCTGGAGGATATGATAAACCACACAAACGATCTTTACCGTGAGAAAAAGTTGGCATTGATCCAGAAAATCCCGACGCCGATCACACCCGTCTCGATCGATAAAACCAGCCGCCATATCACGCTGGCGTATTTCGACCAGAAGAGTACCGTCGATTACATCGGCGCGATTCAGGGCGTCCCGGTCTGCTTTGATGCGAAAGAATGCGCGGCAGATACATTTCCACTGCAGAACGTCCATCCGCATCAGGTCGCATTTATGCGGGAATTTGAAGAGCAGGGCGGGATTGCTTTCTTAATTATATATTTTTCACAGAGGGATGAACTTTACTACCTGCCATTTTTCCATCTGGACGCATACTGGGAGCGGATGCAGCAGGGCGGACGAAAGAGTTTTACATATGAGGAAATGGATAAAACGTGGCGCATCAAAAGCCACCGGGATATATTAGTCCATTATCTGGAACCGCTGAGCCGGGATTTAGGAGAAAGAGAGGATGATTTTTCATGACAACAGCCGTAGAACGATTTTTGAAATATGTATCATATGATACGCAGTCAGACGAGGCAAATGACACCTGCCCGAGCACAAAAAAACAGCTTCTGTTAGCCAATGAGCTGAAACGCGAGCTGGAAGAAATGGGTGCATCCGATGTGCGGATGAGCGAGTACGGATACGTGTTTGCACGCATTCCGGATAATACAGGCAGTACCTCTGCTCACGATGCATCCGGTGTTGGACAGAAAACCACCATCCCGGCACTTGGCTTCATTTCCCACATGGACACCGCGCCGTCCTTAACCGGAACAAACGTAAAGCCGCGCATCGTCCAGGCATATGACGGCAAAGATATTGTATTAAATGCAGAAAAACAAATTGTCATGAAAGTTTCAGAATTTCCGTTTTTAGCCGACTTAAAAGGTCAGGATCTGATCGTAACCGACGGAACCACGCTTCTGGGCGCCGACGATAAGGCAGGCGTGGCGGAGATCATGACGATGGCAGAATATTTCCTGAGCCACCCGGAGATCCCGCACGGAGAGATCTGCATTGGATTTACGCCGGACGAGGAGATCGGACGCGGCGCGGATCGTTTCGATGTGAAAGACTTCGGTGCAGCGGTTGCTTATACGGTAGACGGCGGTCCGATCGGCGAGATCGAATATGAAAATTTCAACGCCGCTTCCGGCAAAGTCCGGATTCAGGGAGCCAGCATCCATCCGGGTGATGCGAAGCTCAAGATGAAAAATGCCCTTCTCATCGGCATGGAATTTCAGAGCCTGCTGCCGGTCTTCGAAAATCCGATGTACACAGAAGGTTACGAGGGATTCTATCACCTGGATGAAATGAGCGGAAATGTAGAAGAGGCGCAGTTAAATTATATCATCCGCGATCACGACCATGAAAAATTTGAACAGAAAAAGAAATTTTTCGCCGAAGCCGCCGATTTCCTGAACCGCAAATACGGTAAGGGCACCGTGATCGCCGAAGTAACGGACAGCTACTACAACATGAAAGAAAAAATTGAGCCGTGCATGTACCTGATCGATATCGCCAAAGAGGCGATGACAGCCTGCGGCATCGAGCCGGAGGTCATTCCGATCCGCGGCGGCACCGACGGCGCCCGCCTCTCCTACATGGGGCTCCCGTGCCCGAACCTCTGCACCGGCGGATATAACTATCATGGAAAATATGAATTTATTCCGGTGGATTCGCTTCAGAAGACGGCGGAGATACTGGTGAAAATTGCTAGTTTATTTTCATGAAACAATAAATTATTTGGTAATCTTTTTGTTAAACATTGAAAATTGTTGAAGAAACCTTCTGTATATGGTAAGATTAAATTAAGAAAATAACTGGAAATAAATCGGTATTTTCAGCCTTTTTTATTGAACCATACGGAGGACAAAGGAATGAACAAGCAGCAGATTACGGGATTATTACGGCGATTTTACGCGGGAGACCAGAAGGCTTTGGAAGAGCTTTACCGGTTGACCGGTAAATTCGCTTTTTTTCATGCCCGGACGATGGTCCAGCAGGACGAAGAAGCATGGAAATTTGTTGAGACATTTTATACGGATTTATATAAAGCACAGGCAATACCCACATCGGAAGAAAAGGTTGATGGATGGCTGGCCAGTTGGATTCTGAAAGAAGGACAAAAGCTTCTGGCAGCCAGACAGGGAACGGTATCTTCGGTTCATGCAGGCAATGCCCCGACCCTTCCGGAGGAAGATAAAAGCGCGATCTTCGATGACAGCCTGATCCCGGTATTGGCGGAAGCATTGAATCAGCTGCCGCCGCTCCAGAAGACGGCAGTCTGGGGCTTCTATATGGACGGATTGTCATTTGATGAACTGGCAGACTGTTTTGGATGCCAGAGACAGACTGTCGAGACACGGCTTTATTATGCACAAAAGGGACTTCTGACGCGGCTTAGAAGCAGTGTTCCAGAACAGACATTTCCGGAAATCCTAAATACAGCGACGATTCAGCGGGGGCTTCTGGCACTCTATGAAAATACGGAATATCCGGAATACATCAGCACCCTTGCCCTGGCGGAGATAGAAAAGAAGCTCGGTTTTATTTCGGACGAGGAACAGATGGAACATCTTTCCAACAACCTGGCATCGGAGATAAAGACGATAGAAAACCAGATGGTGTCGCCGGATGCAGCACGAAATGAATTGCAGAATACCGCGTTTACCCTGGATGAAGACAGTCAAGATAGCGAAGATACAGACGGCGATGATGAGGAAGACTATGGCAGAGAATCAAGAAATCTTCCCCACAGACGTAGAAAATCCTCATCTTTTAAAAAGAAAATCTGGGCGGCAGCCGCAGCTGTCCTCGTCCTGGCGGGTGCGGGCGGCGGATTTGCCTGGTATCAGCATCATACAACCATTGTCCGCCAGCAGAAAGAACTGGCAAGTCTGGTGGAAGCCAGCGGCGGACTCTATGGATGGCTGTCCGAACAAAAAGCCGTCCTTCAGGAATGCCCGCTGACGGAGGAAG
>NZ_FR895011.1:0-24824 GCF_000434655.1 Clostridium sp. CAG:43
GATTTTCTCGCTTTTGAAGCGGTGCTCATCAGCGACTCCTATATACTATCACGCCTTCCCAAAAAAAGCAAGCGTTTTTTTGAAAAAAATTGAAAAAGTTTTAAAAAATTGAAAAAACCCTTTAAAATCAATATTTTCACGCTTTTAACTTATATTTCGAAATTATTATGAATAACGTAAGAAAGCGAAAGGATGATTAAAGTCCTGCTAAGGATGCGCCGAAACTCTTTTCATTTTGGATAAAAAGAATAAAATGGGGAACAAAGCATAGTGAGCTTGCATTGAAAAATGAATGAGTCAGGAGGAATTAAGTATGAACATCATCGCAGCCATCTTATTTGGAATATATGGAGTGATCGGAGGCGTGAGTACCGTCGTATGTACCGTGAGCATTCCGGGTATCATTATTTGGAAAATTTACCGGAAAACGAAATATCATAAGGCGCTGACGGATTAAGGAAAATAAGAATTATAAAAAAAGGGTCTTGCAGGTGAAGAATTTTCTATCTGTAGGGCTCTTTTGTTGTGTCACAAAAAGTAGATCTGCAAAAATATAAAAGCATCTTATCCCTGATATTCAGTTGAACTACACAAGCAATAAACCACTTTGGAAATAGGATGCGCAGAGCGTTTCTTGCGGAAAACAATCCAATTCTCTGTGATGACATGATTCTAACAGAGACATTATTTCCGCACTTATGGGAAAGTGACGAAACTGCTCATTGTAGAGTGGAACGGATAATGACTGGACTTCTGGAGAAAAATCTGGCTCCGAATAAGTCAACTCAATAGTTTGCTGGGGTGCAGAACATGAGTAATCTGAAAGCACAGGATGAGGACATTGTTAATACAGAACTTGTATTAGTAAAATAGAGATGATAGAATAAAGATTAGAAAATGGGGTGCTTAGATACCAATAGGGATAAAAATCAGAGAGTGATGTTTAAAATATTTATTAGGGAGTATCTACAATGAAGAAAAAAATCAATTCTAAGTGGGCACGGATTCTTGGCGCAAGTTTATTATTGAGTACGGTTACGGTAATGACATCATATGCAGGAAGCTGGCAGAAAGATGGAAGAGGATGGTGGTGGCAGGAAGATAATGGCAGCTATCCGACGAATGCCTGGTGCTGGTTGGATGGAAATCAGGATGGTGTGTCAGAATGCTATTATTTTGATGGAAATGGCTATATGCTGGCGAATACAACTGCACCGGATGGTTATCAGGTAAATGGAGATGGTGCATGGACGGTAGATGGTGTTGTGCAGACCAAGGGACGAGGCTATTATACATTAGAAGAAGCCAGTCAGATGGCATTGAATTATCACTATGCTTTATATCCAGATGCAGATGGAACATTTGTTATTTTTGACGAGGAGGCAAAGGTAAGGAATGGCTGCTATGAATTTATAGTACGTTGGCAGATGTCAGCTCAGGAAGCGGAAAAGCGGATAAGAGAAGGAAGAGATGTAGCCCCGAATTTGTATGGTGGCACAGTATACGTAAACATTCAAACAGGTAAAATGTGGGAAGAATGGTAGAGAAAGTTAAAAGGTAGAAAAATGGGAGAATGGAATGACAACATTTTGTTTTTAGGGGGCTTTATATTGGCAGGAGTAGCAGTGTTAGGCGGTATTATTACGTATTTGATATCAAAAATCCGCTGGACTTCCTTAAACCAGGAATTGGATATAGAATATGGAAAACAAAGTCTCTCTAAACACGTGAAGAAGAATGGATAATGAATGATAAAAACAGGGGATAAAAGTATGCCGGAAATAGTAGCATCTACATATGAAATAATAGAAAAAATTGGTTCTGGTGGGGGAGGAAATGTATTTTTAGCGTATCATTTACGCTTGGGGAAAAAGGTCGTTTTAAAGGCAGATAAGCGAAAAATCACGACAAAACCGGAAATTCTGCGTCGAGAAGTTGACATATTAAAGGAATTAAATCACCCATATATTCCCAGAGTATACGATTTTTTTGTAGAAGATGACACGGTCTATACTGTTATGGATTATATCGAGGGAGAAAGCCTTGATCGTCCATTAAAGCGGGGCGAACGTTTTCCACAGTCACAGATTATTGAGTGGGCATATGAGCTGTTGGAGGCATTATCGTATCTTCACAGCCCAACACATGGGGAATCGCCGAGAGGGTTTGTGCACAGTGACATAAAACCGGCGAACTTGATGCGTACCAAAGACGGTCATATTTGTTTGATTGATTTTAATATTGCGCTGGCTTTGGGAGAGGAAAATATCATCGGCTGCAGCGCCGGATATGCTTCTCCGGAGCATTATGGTCTGGATTATTCGTCCAAGAGTGCGCTGGGGTTTATATCAGACAGTCACATAAAAGAAAATGCATTGCAAAATGAAAAAGAGACAGAGTTGATGACGGATGAGAAGCCAGCCGTACGTAGGATGGATCCCAATCAAACAGAGACATTTTCTAAAGTGGAAAGCGGTTCAAGACAATACAAAAAGGTGGTTCCAGATGTCCGTTCGGATATCTATAGCGTGGGGGCAACTTTGTATCATCTTTTAAGCGGGAGGAGACCAGCCAAAAACGCGACAGAGGTTGAGCCGCTTTGTGGAAAAAATATAAGCCCACTTGTCTGCAGTATCATAGAAAAAGCAATGAATCCCAATCCAGATCTCCGATATCAGACAGCGGATGAGATGCTGGAAGATTTCAGGACGCTTCGCAGCCGGGATCCACGTGTGAAGAAGCAGAAACGCCTTGATCGGGCTATGGCAGCCGCTTTTGTAATCTTATTTGCAGCGGGCGTATCGACGGCTTTTGTGGGATTAAAGCGGATGAAAACAGCAGAAGAATGGCTGAAGCTGACAGAGTATTCGAAATCAGCCTTTTCAGAAGGAGATGTACAAAGGGCAGTTGCGTATGCGATGGAGGCATTGCCGGATCGAAAAGGACTTTTGACACCGCAGTATGAGGCGGAGACGGAAAAAGCGCTGGCGGATGCGCTTGGAGTCTATGATTTAGCGGATGGTTATAAGGCGGAACGGGTTATTACATTGCCATCTGAGCCGCTTGCGCTGGCAGAGTCGCCGGATGGGGTAACTGGGGCGGCGGTTTATGCTTGGAAGCTCGCTGTTTTTGATATGGAGACAGGGGAGATACGGGCAGAGCTTCCGGTCGAAGAATCTGCTTTGTCGGAGGCGTGTTTTTTAGATGCAGGCCGGCTCGTCTATGCGGGAGCAGAAGGAGTCAGCGTCTATGATATATCTGCCGGAAAAAATCTGTGGACCGGTGATAAAGCGACGGCTTTATCGATATCCGGTGATGGAAAGTGGATCTCAGCTGTCTATAAGACAGAACCGTATGCAATTATTTACGATGCACAGACGGGGGCAGTGCGCGAACGGGTTGATTTTGCGGGGCGCAGTCAGCAGGTAACGGTCAATGACCGTTTTGTAAATCCACGGGACAACCTGTTCTGCCTGAATGAAGATGGAACTCTTCTGGGAGTCAGTTTTCAGGATGGTTGCCTGGAAGTGATGAATCTGGAGCATCCGGACGATACGCTGATTTTATATGAGGCGGGAAGTGGATACAGTCACTTTGAAGGCGGATTTTATCAAACATATTTTGCTTTCTCTGCATCTGGAAATCAGGGTTCACAATTTGCAGTCATTGATACGGGAGAGGCAATACAGACCGGTGGATTTGATTCACAGAATCCATTTGGGGTTTATACGGATGAAGATGGAATCTGCGTGCAGACGGAAAACCTTCTGGTTCAGATTGATCCGGAAACAGGAGAACAAAGACCGCTTGTAACACTGACAGAGCCGATCGATGGATTTACCAGAGATGGAGATAGGACGCTGATAACAGCGGGAAAGCAGGTGCAGTTTTACGATCGGAGCGCTAGCCTTGTGACTTCCTTTGAGAAAGAGACGGGCGATGAACTGCTTCAGATGGCAGGAGGAAAGGCGTTGATAGGAAACAGCGATTCGCCGTCTCTCCGAATAATCGGGTATGAAGATCATAAGGAACAGGAGATATTTTCCTATGATCCGTCGATTAAACACGATGAGGCGCGGGTCAGCGCAGACGGAAATACAATCATGCTGTTTCAATACGATCGGTTCAATCTGTATGACAGAGCTGGAAATCAGATAGCGGAGGTCACGATTCCTGATGCGGATGAGGTATATGATCAGCAGTATCGGAGAAAAGACGGGAAATCATGGCTGGCTGTGATCTATAACGACGGAAAAATCCGGGAGTACAGTGCTGCGGACGGCACCTGCATTTCAGAAAAACAGGGGGAGATGCCAGATTTAACGTTGGCGGAAACCTTTGAAACCAGCCGGTACCGGATTGAATCACCGCTTCACGGCACGCCGATGGTATATGATAAGAAATCGGGAAAACAGGTTCGGAAACTGGCAGAGGATGCGTACCTGACCTATATAACAGAAACGGGCGATTACATCGTGGCACAGTATGTGACGGTGGATGGAACACGTTATGGAGAACTGTTAAACCAACAGTGTGAGTCGATTGCGGAACTTCCGTGGCTGTGCGACGTAGTGGGCGATACGTTGATATTTGATTATCCATCTGGTAATATGCGGGAAAGCCGCATTTACAATATTGATGAGCTGAAGGAAATAGCTCGCAAAGAGTGATGAAAGTCACAAGAGGAAGCAAGGAAGTGTTTACAGGAGGTGATATAAGGGGGAGAAGAGAAAGAGATACTTTTGAAGCGAGATAGGATGTTTGCCGATGCAGAGCGAAAGTTATAAAGCAAAGATTGTAATGAAAACGCGCAAAGGTACATAATTCGAATGAAAAGGAGGAGTGTGTGAGAAAAGGAAAGAAAAAGCTGGCACAGATGATGGCAGCCGTCCTGACGGCGACGACATTACTTCAGACACCGGTCAGTGCATTCGCAGATTCAATTGTGGAAGAGCGGGTGGAAAAAGAAACTTCGGAAGCGGATTCTGAAACCACACAGGAGCCGAAGAACGAGAAAAAGGTAGAAAAAACGGAAACCTCGGAAGAAGAGAAAACAGAAGATTCCAAGGAGAATGCTGGCGAAGATTCGGATCAGAATGAAGATGGAAAATCAGATGCCAATGCAGACGATTCGAAGGATGACGCAAACAAGGATTCAGAAAAAGACTCTGATTTGGTAGATTCGGAGAAAGAGAACCAGGATGCTTCTGAAAAAGAAGATGCCAAGAACGATGCAGACGAAGGCCAAGATGAAGAGCCGGAAAAGAAGCCGGGGATCCTGAATAAGATTTTAGATGCAGTGCTCCCGAAAAAAGAAGAGGTTCCGGAAGAAGAAATTGAGGAAGAAGAGGCAACTCCGAGTGAACTGATTGCCCCACAGTCGCTGATTGCACCGGCGGAAGTGGTGGATGCGTATGTGCTGCTGGAACAAGATTATACACAAGGCAGTGGTTTTGTGGTTCCAGTCAGTGATATTCTGGAGCATATGAGAAGTGTGGAAGATGGATCAGAAATTGTACTTCCAGAGTATGAAAAAATCCTTTGGACCAAGGGTGCATGGGGAAATGGAAATAGATGGTTAGATAAAGTTCTGGATAACCCTATGGAACTTTCCATGGATGGTACGCTTACGATTCCAAAGGGAAATCAATATTATAAATATTATGATTTGGAATTCTTGGTGGGAAGTGGAGAACAGCTGGATGATAAGGCTGTACGTTATGAGGTGCGTGTCTATACAAACCAGGGAATTAAAGAACAGCTTGAGTTCTCAATATATCAGGAAAACGAAGAAAGGGAGAAAAGTGGTAACTGGAAAGCTGACATATCAGAATTTAGCAGCGAGGAATTCCCTGTTACTGCAAGAAAATTTTATTGCAATGGCTATGATGAGAATGAAAAATATATATTAAAACTGAATTCGTTCGTAGCTGATACAATGAAAAAAGAAATAGCAGTCAAAGCATATCATGCGAAAGATGTTCAGGGAAATTTAACGGGAGAACTTTTGCCGGCAGTTTCGGATATTACAGATGAATTGTTTGAAACAGGTTATCAGGCGAAGGTTACGGAAGCAGATACGTTAGAAGCGTCTGGAGCATTTACGGTTGTATATACAGACCCGAAAACAAATGTAATTTTAGGAAATCGTACTTTTGAGGTGATTATACTTCCGGAAGAGGACTGTTCGGTAAAAGGGCAATTGAGTGTATATCAGAATGGCGATATGGAGCCGGTAGCTGAAACTGCATATGGAGATTTGTACTCAGGAGATACTTGTTCCTGGTGGATGAAATATTTAAGGAATGAGGATTACTTAGGAAGCGACGAAGAGATTTATGAAGATGATATAGACTTTGCTCTCGAAAAAGGTTATACAACGTTATCAGGCTTATATTACAACATGAGTATAACGAAAGATGGTGTGGCAGCTATCTACCTCGGATATAAAAATGCCGAAAATGGAGATGCTTATGAGTATCCGCGTTCCATTGAGGCTGCAAAAAAGTTTGGTGCAAAGGAGATTACAAAAGATATTTTGGATCCTTCGGAAGAAGGTATGCCACATGGTTATCAGCTCAAATTGGAGGATTATTCAGAATATCACGAAAACATGAGTGAGTATGAGATGGCTGATCTGGAAAAAGAAGGAACATTTAATGTTACTGTATTTTTTGAGGATGGAACATCTTACACACAATTTGTGATGATTTGGGCAGATGATACTGATGAGGATGAGGAGCTGGAGATAGAAGATGGACCGCTTGTAAAGTGCGAAGATCCGTATTTTAGAATGGAAACTGCTGATAATATTTCCTCTCCGTATGCAAATTCATTTTATGTAAAGAATTCACCTAACTATACCATGGATACATATTATGGATATGGTTATCAGACGGTATTTTTACGTGATGAAGGTGTAGATCTTTCTGCTTTACGTCCTGTTTTTTGGAATGATTCTGAAATGGAAATCCATAGTGGCGGGAAACAGGAAAGTGGAGTATCAGTAAAGAATTTTTCAAATGGTTTTGTTCAATACGTTGCGAATGATGGAAAAAAGAAACGTAATTATCAGGTTTCGTTTGTAAAAGAGACAAGACAGCCGAGTCTGTATGTATTCGGTCCGGATGAGAGAGAAGTATATTTAACGGAGTACTTTGATTATCGTCATGATATTTTAATTGCTAATCTCGGGGCAAGCCAGTTGACTGAAGTGAAAGTTGAGTTAAATGATGCACAAAACATCAAGCTGGATGATTATTGGAGAGTTGGTGGCACTGGAAACGATACGTTAGGAGCATTTAGTACGTCCGCATTAGGATATGCTCATGCGGATATGCCAAACCTGGCCAAAATTCGCCTTGTCCCGGACGGCGAAGGTGAAATTTCCGGTACGCTGGTTATTTCGGCAACCGGACAGAATCCGGTCAAGATCAAGCTTCAGGGATATGCGGAGGATCCGCAAATCACCACGGATGAGCTGAGCGATGCAGTTAAGTATGTACCGTATTCCTATATGCTTGCGACCAGCAACATTCATCAGGAAGCAACGGAAACATATAAAATTACAGATGGGGAGTTGCCGGAAGGGCTGAGCCTGAATGCAGCGACAGGAGAAATTTATGGTGTTCCGAAAGAGGCAGGGGAATTTACTTTTACAGTAAAAGTAAGTTATAGCAAAGCGGAATTTACCCCATCTGAAAAAGAATTCACATTGACGGTGCAGGATAACACGAATCAGAATGTTCATGATGCATCGGATGTGGGATATGAGATAAAAGAGTACCTCGGTACGGAAACGGCACAGGGAACGTATGATTACGTAGTCAGCGGACAGAAGGATGAATTGTTTGTTTCCAACGGTTTGTATGAAGAGTTCGTAGGTCTCTGGTTAAATGGCGAACAGTTAGTGGATGGTGTTGATTTCACGAAGGTAAGCGGAAGCACCCGTATGACAATCCGCAGCCAGACATTCCAGAATAAAGGAAAAAGCGGCGTCAATACAATCGCAGCTGAGTTCCGTACAGGTAATACGAAAGTATTAAAGAGAACTGCACAAAACTTCCAGATTAGTGAAAAAAATCAGGGAGGGAATTCCAATAACAGCAGCCAGACAAATGCTGGCAACAGAGGTTCTTCCGGCCATGATACAGGCAGCAGCCGCAGTATAAACTCCTGGTCTCAGGAAAACGGCAAATGGCGCTATAAGAATCCGGATGGAACCTATGCGGCCAATGAGTGGAAACAGCTTCCTTACAATGGTACGATGGAATGGTATTATTTTGGGGAAGATGGAAACATGATGACTGGATGGCTGGTATTGAATGGTAAAACCTATTACCTGAATCCAGAATCTGACGGCACACAGGGCAAGATGTGTACAGGTTGGAAACTGATGGATGGTATCTGGTATTTCTTTAATGACAGCGCAGATATGACGCAGAATGGTGCTATGACGACAGGAGGATGGCAGTATCTGGCATATAATGGTACAAGTGAATGGTATTTCTTTAATGAACAGGGTCAGATGCAGACGGGCTGGGTGAGCGATGGAGATAAGAAATATTATCTTTACCCGATCGCGGATGGAACGCGCGGCAGAATGCTGACCGGCTGGCAGACGATTGACGGAAAAGAGTACTATTTGAATGAGGTATCAGATGGAACCAAGGGTGTGTTGCTGACCAATGCGCGGATTGGAGACAGATATGTAGATCGGAATGGCGTTCGCATTCGGTAATAGACAGTAGAAAGCGATTCTAAAACAAACAAAATAAGCGGGGCAGTGGATGGGAAAATTCACTGCCCTGCTTATTTGTTTTCTAAAAAAGTAAAAATGTAGAAAATATCTCAACATATAGCAATAAAAGATTGGTAGAAATTGACAAAAAAAGAAAGAATGTTATAATTGTAAATGTAAACTGAGCGTTTACGCTTGAAATTATACACATTGAATAAAAGAATGGTGTAAGATTTTTTAAAGTAGGTAAAATGAAAGGGGAAAAGATGGTATTTCCTATCAACAAAGTTGTTTTCAAGAATGTTTATGCAGCGGTAGGGGGAATCTTTATTTTGGTGGGATTGATCTTATTGCTGGTCGGAGGAGTATTTATATCTTCTTCGAGTGAATTTTTCAAAAATGCACAAAAAACAGAAGGCAGAATAGAGCAGCTGTGGGATGGAAGAACGGTGGTTTCTTATGAGGTGGATGGTCAGGAGATGGAAAGCCGACTGTCGTTTCATTCCAGTAATATGAGAATAGGAGATCCTATTACAATTTATGTGAATAAGGAAAATCCGCTGGAAATCCGCTCTCGTATAGGAGATGCTCTTCTGTGGATTTTTATATTAGTAGGGGGAATAGAGCTGATTCTGGGAATTTGTTTGCTGGGATATTCGATAAAGAAAGCGAAAACACAGAAGAACCTCCGAGAAGAAGGACGGCGTATATATGCTACGGTCGTGGGAATTGGAATTAACCGAAAAATAAGCAGTAATTATCGTCATCCATATGTTTTGTATTGCGAATATCAGGAATTAGATGGCAAGAGGGAATTTGTCAGTGATTCCATCTGGGAGCGGCCAGACGAGGAATTAATAGGAAGCCAGATTCCGGTCTATGTAGATGATAAGGGAAACTATGTTGTGGACTATAAACCAGTGAAAATCTACAGAAATGAAATGTGACAACGCGTCTATGGAGAGCCAGGAATCCTGTTAATCGCATGAGATAAAAGACAGAAAGTGGGTATAGATATGCCTAGTTTACTTAATTTGATACAACAGATGAAATTGCCGGGAATACTTGGGACGATTGTTCTATTTATTGCAGCGTTTTCGTCCGGTTTTTTATGTATGTTCATAAAGGGAAATAGAAAAAGGAAAAGAGAAGAACAGCAGCAGGCGGCAAAACGCCTGCAGGAGGATGCCTTAGACAAGGCGCTTGCAAATCCGCTTGCCGAAAATGACAAAACTTTTTCGAACAATAAAAGACCTGTAAAAGTAGAGTATGTGAAAGAACTGAAAGAGAAAAAACAGTTTAGTGGGGGAATGTTTGAACTGACAGAAACAACGGAGCTTTCACAGCGCACATATATTTATAGAAACGGAGAGGTGGTTTCGATAGGATATCAGTATGGGGGTGTTTCAGTACTTCCGGAAAATGTAGAAACTACTTCCATGTATTGTCAAATATTTTTTTATCAGGGAGATAATTATATTCGTTCTCTCGACAGATGTCCGGTTGTGCTGAGAAGGAAAAAGAATCAGACGATCGTGAACCGAAATGGAATAAAGCTTATCAATAAAGACGTGTTTATAGTTGGAAAATCATCGTATCAGATTAAATTAATGCCAAAAGTTTAGGACCGTAGGGGGAGAAAAATGAGTGTTGTTTTAACTGTGTACAGCCAGAATGCATATAAAGAATTTGTATTGCCATCGATTCACAACGCGGAGATGAAACTTCATATATCTGCGAAGATGTTTCGCCTGAGAAAAGATATTGAGTTATGTTTGGAGCGGATGGACAATCAATGGTATTTATGCGCTTCTTCGGATTATATATATGAAAATGAGGGAGAAAAAGATGCTCCGGTTATGCTGCATCATAATGCATACATAAGAATGCAGGCGGCGGGCGGCAGTATTTTATTTTTGGGTGTTCAAGAGAAGAAAACAGCGTTTGTATCCTATGAAAAGTATACGATTTCAGATGTCCGCGAACTGATTATAGGAAGTGGAGAAAGTGTATCGATTCAATACAGCTATGGAGAAGATGGAACCGAATATATTTCTAGAAAACACGCGATCGTACGGATACGGGATGGAGAAGCGTTTTTAGAGGATTGTAGTAAAAACGGAACATTTGTTAATGATGTCCGGGTGCCAAAAGAGCGAAAATTGCTGTTTGGTGATAATATTCATATGTGGGGACTGGATATGATATATCTGGGTTCAGTCTTGGCCTTACGTATGGATGCGCGGGTTCGAATAAAAAATGCAAAGTTGACAAAATGGAAAATGGGCTTTGAGAGTGCAGGAGCGTTGGGAGAACTGCAGATAGTCAAGGAAGATTTCCACCGTTCACCGCGTGAATTGTTTGCACTTGAAAAAGGAAAGGTTGAGATAGAGGCACCTCCGTCACCGCATGAATTAGATGATATGCCGCTCATGATGGCGGTAGGACCGGCGCTGACAATGGCAATTCCAATGGTTATGAGCAGCGCCCTGGCTATTATTGGAGCCAAAAGTTCAAGTGGATATTCCAGTACATTTATGTACACAGGTATTATTACATCGGTGGCATCAGCTTTGATTGGTGCCGGATGGGCAATCAATAATATCCGCTATACGAGAGGAAAGGCTAAAAAAGAGGAAAATCGAAGATTTGAAGCGTATAGTGAGTATTTAATCCGCTGCACAGAGGATATTAGACAAAAATATGAATATAATCGAAATTGCCTGATGGAGATGTATCCTTCGGCGCAGGAATGGGCAGATGAAGCCCTTCGCGGAAGCAGCCGATTATGGGGAAAAAATCAGACGCATGAGGATTTTTTGGTATGTCGTCTTGGAATTGGAGATGTTCCGTTTCAGGTTGAAATAGAGATCCCACATGAAAAATTTAGCTTAATCAATGATTCGTTAGCAGATAAACCGGCTCAGATACGTGAAAGCTACCGGACGCTGCACAAAGTACCTGTATGCATTGATCTTTTGAAAGAAAAATTGATTGGAATTGTTGGGGGAAAAGAGAAAGCAGGAGCCTATCCGGTGCTTTACGCGTTAGCAATGCAGTTGGCGGCGCAGAACTGTTATACGGATGTGAAAATGGCGTTTGTTTTTTCAGAGTCACAGGGAGAAGATGCACACCGTTGGGAATTTACAAGATGGATTCCTCATGTATGGTCACAGGATAAGAAAAACCGTCTGGTTGCAGGCAATAAAAACGAAGCCAGCGAGGTCTTTTATGAGCTGGTAAAAGAATTGCGGGTTAGAAATGAAGAATATAAAGCTTCTTCTTCGAACACCCCATCGCTGTATAAGCCGCATTATGTATTATTTATAGAAGATGCTTCTTTCTTAGAGGGAGAACTGATTGCGAAATATGTGTTTGATGCGGAACAGGATCTTGGATTGACTACAATTTTGCTGGATGAAAGTCATGAAAAGCTTCCGAATGCCTGTGAATGTGTGATTGAGAATGACGATAATTTTAAAGGTTTGTATTATGTACGGGGCGGAAAAAGAGATTCGATAGAGTTAGATTATATCGAACAGAAAACCATAGAGCAGGTAGGAAGAAAGCTTTCAAATCTGCACGTAAATGAGATTGAATCAGGAGGAGATATTCCGGGCAGTATTAATTTCTTTGATATGTACGGAGTAACGAAACTTTCTGATTTCCACGTGGAGGAACGCTGGAAGAAGAATCGTACCTATGAAAATATGAAAGCATTGATTGGTCAAAAAGCAGGAGGGGCACCATGTTATCTGGATGTTCATGAAAAGTACCATGGCCCACATGGATTAGTTGCGGGTACGACTGGTTCTGGTAAGTCAGAGACGCTGCAAACCTATATGCTTTCGCTGGCAATTAATTTTAGCCCGGATGATATTGGATTTTTTATCATTGACTACAAAGGCGGCGGTATGGCGAACCTTTTCAATGGATTACCTCATATTTTGGGACAGATATCCAACTTGTCTGGAAATCAGGTACACCGGGCGATGGTATCTATTAAGAGTGAAAATAAACGTAGACAGCGTATATTCAATGAAAATGGGGTTAATAACATTAATGCCTATACAACCCTGTACAAAAATGGAGAAGCCGAGCTGCCGGTTCCGCACTTGTTTATCATTATCGATGAGTTTGCTGAGCTGAAACGTGAAGAAAGCGACTTCATGAAGGAGCTGATTAGCGTGGCACAGGTTGGACGAAGCCTGGGAGTTCATTTGATTCTTGCGACACAGAAGCCGGGCGGAACGGTCGATGAGAATATATGGAGTAACTCTAAGTTCAGGCTGTGTTTACGTGTGCAGGATCGTCAGGATAGTATTGAAATGCTGCATCGTCCAGATGCTGCATATTTGACGCAGGCAGGCCGCTGCTATCTTCAGGTTGGAAATGACGAAGTATTTGAGCTGTTCCAGTCTGGCTGGAGTGGAGCTGTTTATGATGATAATATTGAAAATACGAAAAAAACATTGGCCGTGATGCTTGGAAATACAGGAAAAGCAGCTTTGACGGGAAATCATACCAAGCGTAAATTAAAAGAAGCGGCAAAATTAAACTGGCTCATGCAGCTTTGCTATTACATAGAAAGCTACCCGGATGAACAGGGAGAAGAAAGGGAAGAGAGACTCGAACACCTGTGCCAATATGTATATCAGTGCATGAAGCGGGATAAGGTTGAGTATGCAGAGAATGAATACAATACCCGTGCGCTTGAGAATTGCTGCCACCTGCTGGAAAGTGCATTACAGGAAAATATTACTTCCCCAATTCAAATTGCTGAGTGGATTTTGAAAAAATCAGAGGAACGGGAGCTGAAACTTCCGGAGCAGAAAGAGAAGACCCAGCTGGATGCCGTAGTCCAGTATCTGGCAAAAGTCGCCAAAGAACAGCAGTATCGGAAACCGCAGCAGTTATGGCTTCCGGTTCTTCCAGAGCAGCTTCCATTTAGTGAACTGATGGGATACGAAAAGGGATATTCAGAGGAAACTGGATGGCAGGAATATCCGAAACGTTGGGAATTAAAGACGCAGATAGGACTTGTGGATGCACCTATGCAGCAGGCACAGATGCCGCTTGAACTTAATTTTACAGAAATGGGTCATCATGCGGTGTGTGGCATGGCGATGAGTGGAAAGAGCACGTTCCTGCAGAGTGTTGTATACAGCCTGATCTGCAGATATTCGCCGGAGTATTTAAATCTTTATATCCTGGATTTTTCCAGCAGAATGCTGAGTGTTTTTGAAGAGGCGCCTCACGTGGGCGGAATTTTATATGAAAGCGATCTGGATGCAATCGGAAAAATGTTCCACCTGATCGATGAGATGATACAAGAAAGAAAACGATTGTTTAAAGGCGGTAATTACAGCCAGTATGTGATGACTCATGGCGTAACTTGTCCGGCTGTGTTATTTGTAATTGACAATGTGGCTGGTTTTAGGGAGAAAACAGAGTTTGCGTATGATGATATGCTGATGCAGCTTTCGAGAGAATGCGCCGCGTATGGAATATATCTGCTTCTTTCAGGGGCCGGCTTTAGCGCCTCAGAGATTCCGACACGCATGAGAGATAATGTTCATTATGTGGTATGTCTTGAAATGCAGGATCGTTTCCAGTATGGAGATGCTTTGAATACAATGCAGATTTCTGTTATTCCAGATGCAGGAATCCATGGAAGAGGTCTGGCCCTTGTTGGAGGAGAGCCTTTAGAGTTTCAGACGGCTCTTTCGTTTATTGCGGAAGATGATTATAAGAGAAATGAGCTTCTGCAGGAGGAGTGCTGTAGTTTCGCGAAGAAATGGACCGGCAAAAAGGCAAAGAGAATTCCAAGACTTCCAGAAAAAGCAGTATGGAGCGAATTTGAACAGCTTGAAAACGCAGAAAAGGCATGGGCAGATGATAGAAGCCTGCCGATTGGATATGAAATGGAAACAGCAGATGTATATTCAGTCGATTTGTCAAGAGTATATTGCTATATACTAAGTGGAAAAGGCCGAACAGGAAAAACAAATCTGTTAAAGATTATGGCGATGAGTGCATACAAAAAAGGAGGTCATTTAGCAGTTGTAGAATTTGGCAGTCAGGAATTGATGCGGTTTTCAGAGAATCTGGGAGTGCGCTATGTAGACAGCTATGCGGCTTATAAGGAATATATGTTTGAATTTGTACCGGAATTCCAGAGGCGTAATAAGATTCGTAAAGAGTGCCTGGCTCAGGGAATGGAGGAAGAAGAGATTTATTCCCGGATTGCACAGGAGGAGAATTATTACTTCTTTATTTCAGATTTAACTGCCTTTGTAAATGCACTTCACGATCCGGCTGTGGCGCAGGATAATCTCTGGGGAGGTATGGCGAATCTATTTGAAAAAGGATTTATGCATGGATTTTGGTTCTTTGCCTGCTTTGACCAGGATCGCAGGGTTGACTTGATAGGAAAAGATGTATACGAAAGTTATGTACGCTCCTGCCGGGGCATCCATATGGGCGGAAATGTTGCGGCACAGCGCCTGTTTGAGTTTAACGGTATGCCATATTCAGAGCAGTCAAATGTTGAAAAAGCTGGTATTGGTGCAGTACCACCGGCGGATAATGAGGCATGGCATAAGGTATTAGTACCGCTGGCAAAAGGATAATAAATGAAATGGTTACATATCTTTCTTTTATGAAAAATAAAGAAGAAAATGAATGGCTGAAAAAACAGGTGCAGTCACAGGCGGCAATCTGGACGGATGAGAATTGGCAATATTGTCTATTTGATGAGTTTAAAAGATTAAAGAGTTATACAGAAGCAGAAGTGCCGCCTGATATGGTAAGCTGGGATGTTACACCGGAGGGGGCTTTACAGGAACTAAAAGAAGAGAGAAAAAAGTTTACGCAGGCTTTCTTAATGATAGTGGCAGATGCGTCGGTTCCTCCGGTCTATTACCTCAGGCCTGGAATCTTACCATCCGCCCTTCTATTGAAGCCGTTTGATGCGGGTGAGATCCGGCAGATTTTGTCGGATGCAATGGAGGTGTTTTCAGAGCGTTATCGGAAAGAAAATACAGAAAATTCGCTTTTAGTCGAGACGAGAGAGGGAAATACCAGTATACCATATGAACAGATTGATTATATAGAGGCAAGGGAAAAAAAAATATATATTCGGAGAGGAATGAAAGAATATGGTTTTTACCAAACGCTGGAACAGATGGAGAAAGAACTGCCGGATAATTTTAAACGGTGCCATCGAAGCTATATAGTTAATATGGATAAGGTAGATAAGGTGCGATTTTCAGAAGGGATAATTGAACTCTTTTCGGGTGATACCGTATTACTTTCAAAAAGCTTGAAAAAGTCAATCCGGGAATATCAAAAGAGCAAAATGTGAAGACATAAAAATGGATCGTATATATTGTTTAAAACCCAGTGATTTTCTGCTTTTGGCAGGAATAAAAGAAATCAGGCGTATGTATTGTATGGAGCTGCCGACGAGAGATCAGATGGATCAGAGAGAGCTGTTTTTGGAGCTCTATAAGATGATTCGAAATAAGCTTCTTTCTGTGGGGGAAATGGGTGAATACAAATTAGAAGAACAGCTTGATATCCTGATGGAATGCATCAAACAAGCGGAGTGCTTTTGGACTTGTGAAGAAGAAGCTGAGAAAGTCAGAAAAATTGTTTATATAGCTCCGCAAGGTGCAGCGAGCGTGGAATTATCGGAAGAAAAAGACGAATTTTACCTGAGCGGGCATGCGCCTGAACTGAATTTCTGGGAACAGGAATTACTGGATAAGGATGAAGAAGGACAGCAGATAGAAAGTTTCAATGCGGAAGTACAGGCGGAGAGGGCGTTTTTAAGCCAGAGCGAATTTCCTGGACTAAAAGAGGAATTTAATTGGAAAGGAAATGAAGAGAGGACAGTGATGGCTATATGGTCTCTTCGTCGGATGAAAAATGCAGAATGTCTGAAGCGGGTGGTCTTTATCCGTGGAAAATTTCTTTCATGGATTTTGCGGCAGGAGGGAGAAGAAGAAATACTCCTGTATGACTCTAAAGAGGGGCGGATAAGGCTTGCGGAAGAGATGTTTCACGGGGAAGGAGAAGAATTATGATAATGGTAGATATTCAGGTTCCATCAGTTGGTCGTAATTATAACTTCCAATTAGATGAGCAGGTGCCTGTATCGTCGCTGATTATGGAAATTACAGAAATGGTTTGTCAAAAAGAAGGATGTGTGCTGGAGGCGGAGCATTCCGACTTTATCTTGTGTAGTTTAGACAAGGATAAGATTCTTGTATCGGAAGGATCGTTGGAACAACAGGAAATTTTGAATGGAGAAAGGCTGATTTTGATATAAAACAGTCCGTTTATCCGAAAAACAGTCCATTCGTCAGAAATTGATCTTATTGGGAGAGATGAATGGTAAAGTATAGTCATGACAGGGGGGATGAAAAAAGTGTTTGAGGTCAGGCTGAATTCCATGGCGGAGGCAGCGGAGACAATGAAGCTTTTGCCAAGAAAGTTAGATACCTGCCAGGAAGATATACGACGGGCTGAGCAAAGTCTACAGGCACTTTCCTATATGGAAGAACCTTGTCGGAGAATCAGAAAGGCAGAAAAACAACTGGAAAAATTATCCAGCCAGATTTTACAGGCAGAAAAATTGCTTGAGATGGTTGTGCAGGAGTATCGACGGAGTGAAAATTCGGTAATCTGCTATTGTGAAGAAAGCGGCATAAAAAATCGTGGGAAGCGGATGGTTTATTACGATTTTGAGTGGATAAATGATTTTTTGCTTAGAAAGGGATGATACAGATGACGATAAATGAAATAGAAATCAATACTTCGACACTGGCTAGAACAATAGAAGGGCTGGAAACAACAACAGGAAAGCTGGAAGAGCAGATTGAGTCAATGTTTCGCACAGTTCAAGAATTAGACCAGATGTGGGACGGAGAAGCCAACGCAGCGTTTAACAAACAATTTGAAGAAGATCATACACTTTGCAAGGACATGTGTACAGAGCTTAGGGCAATGATTGAAAGTTTAAAACACGCGAAGACGGAATATGATAATTGTGAAAACAGAGTCAACGATTTGGTACTTCAGCTGAAGATATAGGGGATAAGGGATGAATGATTCAATCGAAATTAAAGTCTCGCCGGAAATCCTGAATGCGAAAGCACAGGAGGTAACGGGGGAAATAGGGCAGATGAAACAGCTTTTTAGCGATATACAGGACTATGTAAAAAAGACTCAGTTTTATTGGATCGGTGAAGCCGGGAACCTGCACCGTAAGATGTTTGAAGAAAAAAAGGAAGATATCAATACGATGATAAAACGTCTGGAAGATCATCCTCGCAACCTTCAGCAAATTGCGGGTGTATATAAAGAGACAGAATCTGCACAGACAGATCAGTCTAAGGTAATGTCAAGCAATTTGATTGATTAGGAGAAAGAGCGATGAGCAGTAAAAGTGAGATACGATTTAATTTTCGAAAAGCTTTATACCAGGCAGAACAGTTGGATAATCTGGCGGACCGGGCCGATAAGCTGGCCAAGGATCAGATGGAAACTTCCATACAGGCGCTGGCGTCGGCCTGGAAGGGAGAAAATGCAACTGCTTTTCTAAAAAAAGAGGAACAGTTAAAAGGAGAGGTTTCACAATCGGCAACTGAGATTCGCTCCATTGCAGCTGAGATTCGCTCCATTGCAAGAACCGTATATCTGGCAGAGATGGCAGCGCTTAGAATCGCAAGAAAAAGACGTTCATAAAAATGATAAGATACGATAGGAGAACCTGTCGATTCTATAATAAAAAACAAGGAGGAAAAAGGAATGGCAACATTAAGAGTAACAACATCTATTTTAAAAAAGAGAGCAGAGGATCTGAAGGAGTTAAATACCAAGTTTAAGAGCGAGGTATCTGGATTAAATGAAAGCGAATCCCGTTTAGCTGGTATGTGGGAAGGCGATGCCCAGAAAGAGTTCCATACACAGTTTCAGGCAGATAAAACCAAGTTTGATGCATTCTATACAGGAATTGAGAAATATATAGAGCGCCTTATTCAGGCTGCAGAGGCATATGATAAGGCAGAGGCTGATAATGTAAGCATTGCTACAACCAGAAAAGCAAAATAATGTTTTGTAAAAAATAACGAAAAAAAGTATCTATAAAAAATAAATTGACGAGAAAAGGAGAATAAAAATGGGAAGAGGAATGGCAGGACAGATTAAAGTTAATCCGCAGGATTTAATTAACACATCGAGCGATTTTAATAATAGAGGTACTACCGTATCTAAGCTGACACAGGAGATGCTGACACTGGTATCTGGTCTGAGTGGGAACTGGGAAGGTGATGCATCCGGTGCATATATGAAGAAGTTCTCGGAGTTATCAAAAGATATTACTCGAATCAATAACAAGATTAAAGAGCACGTAGACGATTTACAGGAGATGGCAAAGAAATATCAGGCTGCTGAGCAGGCCAATACACAGGCAAACAACAGTATGTCATCTAACTTAATCGATTAGTAGAACGGAAATATAAAACAATCAATGACTGCTGCGCTGCATATGTGAGCAGCGCAGCAGATTTTTACACATCCGATGGGAGTTTGATGGAGATGAAAAAAACAGCAAAAATCTGGAAAATGGTTGGCACATGGATATTGACAGCTGGGTTGGTAGTGCTTCCATCATATACAGTAAAAGCCGCCCAGCCTGGAGAGATCGTAGAAGTACGCAGTGAAAATGGAACGGCGGTTGTTTACGTACAGTCTCCGGGAGAAGTACAGGATATAAGTTGCCAGATAGGGACAACAGCTTGTGGTATAAAAGATTATGAAATGATTGAACAACAGCCGGTATCGGTAAAGACACTCTTATTGCTGGACAATTCGTTATCAGTAAAATCACAATACCGGGAAAAAATAAAAGAAATTATGAATACAATAGCGGCAAATCGAATGCAGGGTGAGCAGATATCGGTTGCGGCTTTTTCGGATACCATCGCATATATGCTGCAGGATTGTGAAGATGTATCATCAGTCGGTCAGGTAATAAATGGGGTGGAATATATAGATCAGGAAACATATTTGACGGATGTTCTGTATAGCTTGATACAGGATTGGAAAAACACAGGGGATAGTACATTTCGGCGGATCGTCCTTGTTTCCGATGGAGTGGATAACAAAGTTGGCGGTTATACAAAAGAGGAACTATATAGTCTCCTCAGGGTGTATGGCTGTCCAATATATACAATTATAAGCCCGTCTGGCAGTGAGGATGCATCTAAGTATATGTCGGCTTTGTCAAGGATTACAAAAGCAGATTCTTGGGTGTTGGATGATAATACGGATACAGCGGCGATTGCACAAAGCGTAGCGTCAAGTAATCAGGTATTGCGAATTGCACTGGAGCTTCCGGAGAATATCTGTGACGGAACAGAAAAGGGAATCCAATTAGCTTTAAATGTAAATGGGGAAACGATCAATGCGGCGGGGCAGATGCAGATGCCATTTGGCAGTGTGAGTGAGGAAACAGAAGCAGAGAGCATTGCGGAAACCGAGGAAGCAGCAGTGGTGGATGTAGACGCTTTAAAGGCGGAGGAAGCGGTACTTTGGAAGAAACGCATTACAATGGCGATATCTGGAATTGCAGGGATAGGAATTTTGCTTGCAGGCCTTGTGTTTTTCTTTAAATGGCGTAAGAAAAAGAAAAAAGAAACAGAGTTTAAATCAGCACCAGATGATGCGTACCAGTATCGAAGCGGAGTAGAGCAGATTCAGTCAGCTGCCAGAAATGTGAAACAAGAGCCGGAGGAAAATGATGAAGACAAGACCGATATGGTATGGCAGGATAGAGTGAATCCGATTCTTGTTTTATCCGATATACAAAATACATCAAGGCGTTTTGAAGTGCCGCTTTCTGGAAAGGTGATTTTAGGACGGAGTGCTTACCATGGCTGTCAGGTTGTATTAGATTATGATGCCTCTGTTTCAAGACAGCATTGCGAGATTTTCATGAAGAATGGAAAAATGAAAGTCCGTGATTTGCATTCGAGAAATGGAATCAGTGTCAATGGTGTACCGGTAAAAGAAGAAGTGGATTTGGAAAATGGTTCGATTTTAACGGTTGGAAAGATTGAATTAAAGGTAAGGCTTCGCAGATGATTGATAAAATAGGCGGTTTTTCAGAGAGAGGGAGCCGGGAGATAAATCAAGATAGAATTTTATATTTATCGGACGAAAAAAAAGGACTTTTTATTGTGGCAGACGGAGTCGGTGGATGGTTACATAGCGAAAGGGCGAGTGAGATGATTTGCAGCTCATTTCGTGCGTGGTGGGACGAGAAAAAAAGTGCCCTGGAACATTCGGAGTTTGAGGATGATGTAGAGGAGATTCGAAACTGCCTTCAAAGGCTGAACCGGGACATCTACGGAGCAACAGATGGTAGAAAAGACAGTGCGTCAACCGTAACGCTTCTGTGGATAAAAAAGGGCTGTTATGCTTTGTTTTGGGCGGGTGACAGCCGATGTTACCAGATTAGGCAGCATTGGTTCTGTCCGAAAATGGATCAAATGACGATTGATGATGTATGGGAGAATGAATCAAAACAAAGAGAGCTGCCGGAGGAGGTTTTAAGGAAACAGCCGGAATATGGAAAGCTGATTCGGGCTGTTGGGGCTGGACCGGAGTTATCCTGTAGTATTCGAACGGGGCTGCTGGAAGGAAGAACCTTGTTTCTATTATGCAGTGATGGTATTTATAAGTATGTAGAAGATTCGCTGTTAAAAAAAGCAGTTAGGAAATTCTATCGAAAAAAATCAGAAGCAGATTTTTGGGGGGAATTACAGAGTCGTATAGAACAAAAAGAAGCGCCGGATAATTTCTCCCTGGTATATGTGAATACTGAAAATTAGTAGAAGAGGATGTGAATTAGGTATGAGTGAGTTTAAGGTTAAGCCCGGAACCGTAGAGGATATAGCAAAAAATAGTGAAAAGTTGGCAAAAGAGCTGGAAAGAATCAGCGATGGAGTTTACAGCATCCGACGGAGACTGCGGTTTAAGATTGCCCAGAGGGGAGATGTTGAACGCAGGTTAAATGCGGTGGCAGAAAAAGTGAATGTTCAGAGCGGTTCAACGAAAAATACAGTGGACAGCCTCAAGAAAGTAGCACGAGAGTATAAGAAAACGGAACTGAGACTTTGTGGTAAGAATGCTTCGTCTGGTGGAAAAGGGCTTGTGGGTGACGTAAAGCTAGAAGGGGATTTAGTTGCGACGCCTTATGGGAAGGATATAGCAGAAGATTCAATCAAAAAATTTGAAGACGAGCATTCAAAGGAGTTGAAAAGAAAGCGTTCTGTTTATGATAAAGATCAGAAAGAGTTTGTTGAATTTGTAGCAGAAGGAACGGAAGAGAAGAAAAAGGCTGCTAAGGATGAATTTGACGACTATCTGGAAGCTGGGAAAGTAGATGTGGCGATAGGTGCATCAGCAGGTGCAGCTGTTTCGGGTGCTTTATATCAGTATGAATATGGCGATGAGGGAGATATTGTCACGGCAAAAGTTTCGCTTGGCGAGGGCGAAGCACATGCGAAAGGATATGCAGGACTTTACCAGAGAGATCCGGATACAGGAGAAATGGAATTTCGACCTGGAGTCGGAGGTGAAATCGGAGCCTCATTTAGTGCTTTTACAGCCGAGGAAAAAGCAGAGATTGGCAGCGATATGCTGGGGGCATATGCGAAATCAACACAGACGATTGGTCGAGTAGGAGGAACCGCAGAAGCATCTGCAGGTTTGGTCGATGCGGATGGAAAATTTAACCCGAGCCTATATGCGGGAGCTTCAGCAGAAGCGATTGCCGGAGAAATTACAGGTGCGGTAGGCGGAAAAATCCTTGGCACACAGGTGGAGGCAAGCGGAAGCCTGAATTATGGAATTGGAGCGCATGCAAAAGTAGGATATAAGGATGGAAAAATTTCATTGGATGTGGGAGCTACCTTAGGTGTGGGAGCAAGTGCATCAGTGGAAATAGACATAGGCGGAACTGTGAAAGCAATCGGTGGACAGGCGAAAGCAGCCTGGAATAAAGTTACGTCGCGGTTATAGAACAAAGTTAAACGGAAATAGAACATATTTTATGGTATAATAAAAAAAAAGGAGATTGAAATATGGAAAATCAGTTTTTACCAATCGGTACGGTAGTCCGTCTGAAAGAATCTACGGCGGATGTTATGATTGCAGGGTATCTTCCGATCAATCCTTCTCAGCCAAATTATGTATGGGATTATTCAGGATTTAAATATCCGATTGGATATGTAGATAATAATGAAGTATATTGTTTTGATGGAGAACAGATTGAGGAGATTCAGGCGATCGGATATCAGGATAAAGAACAGCTTGCTTTTGCAGCTGAATTAGAAGAGATGGCAGAAGAAGTGCGGATAGAGGCCCAGATGGATGATGTAGAATATCCGGATGAGACGGAAGAGGAGGAGAAATAGATGGAGAGATTTGAAGGAACACTTCCGATTGGCTCAGTTGTATTGCTGAAGAACGGAACAAAGCGGGTAATGATTCTCGGATACCTCCGCTATCGTGCTGGCGATCAGACCCGGATATATGATTATTGTGGATGTACATACCCAGAGGGATTTATAAGTCCAGAAAAAACAGCGGTATTTGACCATTCAGATATTGCACAGATTTATTCGCTGGGGTATCAGAATGCACAGCAGATTGCGTTTCGCCAGAAATTGTCAGAAATTAGAAACAAGAAAAAGAATGCATAAAAAATATTAATATTGGTACTAGAGTTTACAGGAAGAAAAACAGGGGAGAGCAATGGTAAGATTTGCAATGCTGAGCCGTCCAGGTGGAAGAGAAAACAACGAAGATAGTATCGGTATGTATAACGACGAAGATGAATGGTGTTTTGCTCTGGCCGATGGATTGGGAGGTCATGGAAAAGGTGAAGTGGCTTCCAGATTGGCGGTAGATACGATTGTTGATCAATTTGTATCTGGAAAGAGAGAAATTTCGTTCATAGATGCGGCCTTTGAAGCAGCACAGGATGAGATTATGACAAGACAGAAAGAGGACAGAAGCTGCTTTGATATGAAGACAACGCTGGTTCTTCTTCAGATCGGAAATGAACGGATTACATGGGGACATATTGGTGATTCCAGACTCTATTATTTTAAAAATTCTAAAATAGTCCGCAGGACCTTGGATCACAGCGTTCCACAGATGCTGGTTGCAGTTGGCGAAATAAAAGAAAAGGCGATTCGCCATCATCCGGATCGAAACCGGCTGCTTCGTGTCCTGGGAATGGAAATGGACGAAATAAAATACGAGGTGGAAGAGCCGGTTGAAAGGCAGACGAATCAACAGTTTCTCTTATGTTCGGATGGCTTTTGGGAACTGATCGAGGAAAAGAAGATGGAAGCAACCCTGCGAAGGGCGAAGGATCCGCAGTCTTGGCTGGATGCAATGGAAAAGATTGTAAATAAAAATGGACGCGGTACCGATATGGATAATTATTCTGCAATTGCGGTCTGGATAGAGTAGCAGAATTTTTAGAAATAAGATAAAAAGGAAGATTGCCTGAAATAGGAATACGGAGGAGAAGGGTATGGCAACAATTCGATGTGAAAATGGACATTATTATGATGGGGCTAAATTTGCACAATGCCCTCATTGCGGAGTCCTTCCAGTTATACAGAAAGAAAATAGTAGTTTTACATCTAATAAGGGTGGTTTTTTTAAGAAAATTCATTTCGGGAGAAAAAAGCCTGAGCCGATGCCGGAGGTAAGAGTGGAAGAAGAGAAGACGGCAGAACCTTCACCGAATATGGAAAGAGAGGTTACGATTCCATTTTCTCAGCAGCAGCAGGAGGAGCAGCCTACCGTGGCACTTTCTCAGATGGAAGAAGAGGAGCGGACAGTTGCGCTTGAAGAGGAAGAACGGACGGTTGCGATGACTCGCGAGGACGAAAATGATGATACAGAGTTTTATAGTGAGTCAGGGACAGTTCCTCCAGCGGAGAGTGCGGAAGATGACGAAGTGACGATCTCGTACCATGAGCCGGAAGTACCG
>NZ_FR895012.1:0-9394 GCF_000434655.1 Clostridium sp. CAG:43
CATCATTTTCATTTACCTGTAGTTCAGAGTCCACTGCTGTTTTTTGTAGCCATTTCTCTGCAAGTTTACATTTTGCATCATCTTTGCTTACCTCAATTTCATCAAATCCAAGAATATAGTCTTCATCCAGCAATGGCAATTTCTTTTTCAGATGGTAAATAAATTTTAAATAACATTTTCCACTCTCTGGCACATTGATTTTAACGTTTATTTTTCCTTCACTGTGTGGTGCTGCTGAAACTTCTGGAAGTTTACCTTTGCTGATTACAAGCCCGTCCTGTGTCAGTTCATAATGGATCTTCACATAATCTTTCAAGTTATCAAAATCCATGTAGTTATGAAGTACCAGTTCTCCGCTTTCTTTGTTATAGGAAATAACTCTTGCCGGACGATAAACATTCTTGTATTCCAAAAGCCCTGTGTGCACCGTTCTGTCCGGATATACTAATCCATCCATGCAGAAATTACCATCATGGATTTCTTCGCCATGATCACCTCCGTAAGCGTAGATTGCCTTTCCATTCTCAGCAGTCCCATGAGCAATCGCATGGTCACACCATTCCCAAACAAAGCCGCCGCACATTTTATCGTTATTCTGGATCATCTGGAAATAATCTTCAAAATCTCCAGGACCATTTCCCATACTGTGACAGTACTCTACCAAAAGGAATGGTTTGCTTCCATCCTTGTCCAGATATTCCTGAATCTCAGAAAGAGCTGGATACATACGGCTGTACACATCCAGATTGCTGTAATCATATGTTTCATCATAATTACGGTATCTTGCACTCTCATATTGTGTGATGCGGTCTGGATCAAAATTCTTTGTCCATTCCAGTGCTTTTTCAAAGTTGCAGCCATAAGCACTCTCATTTCCCATTGACCACATAACAATACAGAAACGGTTTTTGTCACGTTCCACCATAAGTTTTACTCATATGTTTTATCGTAATTACGATATCTTGCACTCTCATATTGGGTGATACGGTCTGGATCAAATTTTTTTGTCCATTCCAATGCTTTTTCAAAGTTACAACCATATGCGCTCTCATTTCCCATTGACCACATGACAATACAAAAACGGTTTTTATCACGTTCCACCATGAGTTTCACACGATCAACGATTGCCTCTTCCCATACCGGGTCATCAGCAATTTTTTCATTCCACCGCTTGAAGCGGTTATAATCGGTGTCTTCTTTTCTGTAGAGCATAAATGGTCCATGAGCCTCAATATCTGCTTCATCTATCACCATGAATCCATACTTGTCACACATTTCATAGAAAAATGGTGCGTTCGGATAGTGGCTGGAACGGATCGCATTAAAATTATGCTGTTTCATTAACGTAAGATCCGTTATAATCTGTTCCCGGCTGATCGTAAACCCAGTAACCGGATCAGAATCATGACGATTGACTCCACGGAATTTAATCTTCTGTCCATTTAAGTAAATAATCTGATCTTTAATCTCTATCTTTCTGAGTGCAATATGATCTACGATTACTTCATTTTCTGTCTCAAGAATCAATTTGTACAGATATGGATTTTCTGTATTCCAAAGTTCTGGACTAGCAATTTCTAAAACAGCAGCTCCTTCTTCGGCAATACTTCCTACTGCTACAACTGCTCCGTTTCTGTCTTCAATCGAAATCTTTACATTTACTGGGAAGTAAAATTTCATGTCAAGTTCTACTTTTGCAATCATATCCTCAATTTTTGTTTTTATATGATAATCGCTGATTGCCTGTTCCGGACGTTTTAAAATGTACACATCCCGGAAAATACCACTCATACGGAATTTGTCCTGGTCTTCCAGATAAGAACCATCACACCACTTCATTACTAAAACTGCCACGGTATTCGTTCCATCCTGAAGTACATCGGTAATATCAAACTCACTGGTCATATGTGAAACCTGACTGTATCCTACGTAAGAGCCATTGATCCATACATAAAAGCAACTGTCTACCCCTTCAAAGTTCAAAAAGGCTCTTGATGCTTTCTCATCTCTGCTGTAATCAAAAGTATGTACATAAGCTCCACACGGAATATCCTGCGGCACGTATGGCGGATCAAACGGAAACGGATACCGGATGTTTGTATACTGATGCATATCATATCCTGCCATCTGCCATACACTCGGAACCTGAATCCCATCAAAGTGTTCCGTATCATAATCCTTCTCAAAGAAAGAATCCTGAATGTCATAAATGCTGTTAAAATACTGGAATTTCCAAGTTCCATTCAATAACTGCATACGATCTGATTCTTCTCTGTGTTCCACCAGGTTATCCATTCTTTTGGATGCCGGAATATAATAGGCTCTGGCTGGCATTGTGTTTTCATGCAATACACTTAAATTCTCATAATAACGCGGTACAATCATAAATAGCTTTCCTCCAATACATATACTTTTTTGCTCTTTGTTCTCCCGCAGAAAATCTTATCCGTTCCTTTTATTCTTACGTTTCTTTGTTTTCTAAATATAGATTATCCTAATCCGCAAAATATGTCTATGAATTAGATTGGACAAAATATGCACTAAATGATACAATAATAAAAAGTATGAAAAGAGGTGCCGTCTTATGTATATGAACGCCGGTTATTTGAACCACTCACATATGGATTTTAAAGACAAAAGTCGTCCACTGATTGTAGGAAGCTGTGGTACCTATCGTCTTTCCAGCCTTCCCAAGCTTCCCACCTACCGTCCAAGAGGACGTCTGGATTATCAGATTATATATATCACTGCTGGTTGTGGACATTTCCATTTTGATAATGTAGATAACGAAACGATTGTTCCTGCCGGTAACTTTGTACTTTACAGACCGAAAGAACTTCAGAAATATGAATATTATGGAGAAGATAAGACAGAAGTATACTGGATTCACTTCACAGGAAGCGATGTGAAAAATATCTTACGCCAATATGGATTTCCAGATAAAGAACGTATCTTTCAAGTTGGTTCATCTAACGAATATGAACGGATTTTCAAACGTATTATCATAGAGCTCCAACGCTGTCAGGATAATTATGAGGAAATGCTTGTCCTTTTGCTACGCCAACTTTTAATTAGCTTTCATCGGGAACTGACTAGAGAGCACATATCAAAAAATGAATATCTTGATCATGAGATGGATATCGCTGTTACCTTTTTCAGTGAAAACTACCATCAGAATATTAATATTGACGATTATGCTGCCTCACGAGGGATGAGTGTCAGCTGGTTTATCCGAAATTTCAAAAAATTCACTGGTTCCACACCAATGCAATTTATTGTAGGAATCCGAATCACCAATGCTCAGATTTTACTTGAAACAACAACTTATTCCATCAATGAGATTTCTAAGATTGTCGGGTATGATAACCAGCTTTATTTCAGCCGACTCTTCCACAAGCTAAAAGGATATTCACCTAGAGAATACCAAAAGATAAGAAATAAGTTCTGAAAACCATAATATTATAAGAATCCAATTTATTTAAAAAGGGGATTAAAAATGTTACATTCCTAGTTTTCTTATCACAAGTTGCTTCTAATACATGATTCCCCTTAAATAAAAGATAATATAAAAAGGTCACTTTACCCATTTTGAGGGATGCAAAGTGACCTTCTCTTAGTCAAATATAATGCCGTTCCTTTCTTCGCAAACCTTTACAGAAAGTACAAGCATCCATATTTCGTTTTTGATAAAGAATCCGTTGCTTTGGTGAGCACTTATAATCGTGTGCACACACTGGCATCGAATTCGATGCAGAAGAATAGCGCCTCACTTTGGCAAAGCAAGGCGCTATTCTCTGTTATAGGAAAAATCAGGTTATTCTCCCATGATCTGAACCGTATATTTTCTTATCTTCAGTCCATCGAACTCCACAAAATAAATATCCTGGGCACTTCCGCCCGCTACTTTTCCATCCATTACCGGAAGCACACAATGATTTCCGCAAAGCATTGACTTCAAATGTCCCGGGGCATTTCCGCTGCAGGTTCCATAGCTTGGGAGCATATGGGTATGCACGTAATCTCCGTCTGTTGGTATCAACCGTTCCAGCGTCAGTTCAATATCCTTTTCCACACAGGGAAGGCTTTCATTTATCATAATCGCCGTAGTCGTGTGCATGGATATGACAAAAACAACTCCTGCTGTGATTCCGCTGGCAGCCACGTCCTTTTGCACCTGATCTGTGATTTTTACCATTTCAAATTCCTGTCTGCTGGCAATTTCATGCGTATAAGATTTAATAATCATAGCCTCTTCCTTTCATTCCCAGAAACACTTCCGCATTCTCTCCCAGGATTTTTTTCAGCACATCCGGACGAAGATTCAGTTTTTCCAGACCGTCTTTTGTTCTGACCTGGCGAAATCTGGGGAGGTTGGATCCATACATCACCTTATCCATCAGATTATTCTGCAGCCATCCCGGAGCCATATTTTTCAAGAAAATCTGTTCATAATAGTTTTTGGGGCTGTCCATAAATACCGTCGCCGTATCTGTATAAACATTGGGATACTTTAACAACAGCATGCACAGCTCATCCACCCAGGGCCATCCCAGATGCGACAGGCAGAACCGAAGCGTCGGATATTCCACGGCGATATCTTCAAACAAAATCGGACGTGTATATTTTGACGGGGAATCCGGTTCCCAGCTGAAGCCGCTGTGAAACAGCACCGGCTTGTCATACTTTGTGCACAGATCTAATAACGGTTTTAACCGTCTGTCATCCGGATACATATTTAAATGAGATAAATTCAGCTTCAGACCCATCAAATTCAGCTTTTCAAACGCGTCCTTCAGTTTTTCTGCCGCACATTCCTCTCGCGGATCGACACTGGCAAAGCCGATAAAGCGTTCCGGAAACAATTCTACGATCCTCTTTACTTCTTCGTTTGACACAATCGGCTGTCCCATCGATGCAGAATAATCTTCCGCAAGAATTACCGCCCGATCCACTCCGGCATGATCCATCACAGCCATGACCTGCTCCATGGGCACAGGAGATGATTTGTACAGGCCAAACGCCTTCTTTCTGAAATTAACCCTGTCCGAATCTGTACAGATCGGACCAAATAACACCGGGTGTACATGTACATCAATAATCACGAAACGACAACTCCTTTCTCTCCAAAGCTTCCTTTACACATGATAAGGTTCAAATATACTGACAATCTCAGCAGCCTTTTTCGCGCCGGAAAGCATACATTCCGGTATGCTCCTGCCCCGAAGAACTCCGCTCATAAAGCCGGCGCCATAGGAATCTCCCGCGCCTACGGTATTCACCAGCTTCGGTGCCGGTATGCACGGCTGTCGATAAAACTCTGTTCCGTCAAAAGCCAGAGAGCCTCCTTCCCCAAACGTGGCAAGCAGCACCTCGGCTCCCATGGAACAGCCCATCCGCAAAAGCTCTCTTACCTCCTCGGTCTCCTCTTCAAATGAAAAAATACCATAATTGATATTTTTTAGAATGGTCGGAACATCCTCATGCTGATACCGCTTGGAAAAATCAAAATAGATCTTCGTTCCCTTGCTTCTCATGTCCTTCAGCAATCCTGTCACATTCCACGAAAGATCGGTATGAATGTAATCCTGTGTCCGGATAAAATCCATATCCTCTCCCGTTGGCTGATATGGAATCATGACTCCTTTTTCCGCCCTGTGATGCACCCGGTCTCTGCCATTTAACAGCATCTCTATCACTGCCGTCTGTCCCCCGGGAACAATGGTAACATGTCCGGTATCTACCTTCCTTTTCTGACACGCTTCCAGCATAGACTGTCCATAGGCATCATCTCCAATCGCCGTCACCACGGACGGCACAAGCTCGGGAACCAAATCCATCAGATTAAACATCAGATCGATTCCATTGCCTGTCGGGTAACTGATATTTAAGTTTTTGTATACATCAATGCAGGTGAATCCTACCGCTGCAAACCGCATAGCTGCTCCTCCCTCTGTTTATCTTCGTCACTGCATATACATTTTTAAATTCCGTACATTTTTCTTATCATATTCAAACGGATTAAAATAATATGCGGTATCTGCTCCAAGCATTCCGGCATACGCTGCAAAATTCAGCGCCTGCCCCCCAGGAAACATGGTTTTTAAATGGATGCACTTATCACATACATTGTCCCCAATCCCTATTACCTTCATTTCCTCAGCTTCTTAAGTCGAATTCCTCTTCAATCGATTGATCATATATCATTATATAATGTTATAATATCATATTAGTGCTTCTGAATCATTTTGTCAATAGGGTTTTATAAAAAAACAAGAAAAAATGCAGCCACATTGAGCCTGCGCTCAACATGTCTGCATCATTCCTTTTTCTCTCCTTTTATTCCTCTATTCTTCTTCTCTTTTTCTGTTCTTCTTTATGTAACATGGATTATTTAAATAATGTGACATAGGACGCAATTTCCTATGAACCAAAAAGAGAGATGCCGTAAAGGTATCTCTCCCAAAATCATTACTTCTGATGGCTGATAATCCATTGCAATATAGTCTCAAATCCTATTTTTCCCGCAGCTAAATCAAGACTTCCTCCCGTCGTTTCGATCAATCTAAATTGACATAGTAATAAAACTATATTCCGTTCATTTTCTTTCTTTCCAGTTTCCCCCAGTTCAGTTTGTTCTTCTTGTATCCCACAAATGCAGTCACACGGACAAATGCCAGATAAAAGCGGAGAAAAGTTGTTTCAAAAAAACAAGCAACAATAGCAAGGATCAGTTCTCGAAAAGAAAGCCTCTGGTCAATGGTATAGATTCTTGAAAAATATGCAGTTAATGTAAGTAAAATACCATACAGGGCATAGCAGGCAAGAAATGCCAGCATAAACTTTACATTCAGCATATCCATCATCACAGATAAAACCATTGTAAGTACACCAAAAAGTTCAATAAATGGTGACAATAATTCGTAAAACAGAAAATAAATATAGGATAAAAGTCCTACAGCTCCGTACCGTGGGTTTGCCAACATTTTACGGTGTCCCCACATACACTGGAACAATCCTCTCTGCCATCTTTTCCGCTGCTTGCCCAATTCACTTAATTTTTCCGGTGTTTGCGACCAGCAGATGGCATCCTGTGCAAAATCAATCTTATATGGCTTACGATTCATGCGGCTGAATTCATGAAGTCTGACTACCAGTTCCATATCCTCGCCCATTGTACTGCTGTCATATCCGCCTACGGCAATCACTGTTTTTTTCTCAAATAATCCAAAAGCTCCGGATATGATCATGTTTGCATTGATTTTATCCAACAGGATACGTGCTGCCAGAAAAGAACGGTCATATTCCAGGGATTGCATTCTTGCTATTATATTTCTAGGCAGCCTATATTTTATCACATGACCTTTTTTTATGACAACACCATTGGCTGGACGGACACTTCCACCAACGGCTATTACATTTTCGTCCTCCAGAACCGGACGAACGATTTTCTCCAGCGAATCATGCTGTAAAATAGAGTCCGCATCCATGCAGATAAACCAAGGATACCTGGCTGCATTGATTCCGGCATTTAAGCTGTCTGCTTTTCCGCCGTTCTTCTTGCGGATCAAAGTAATGGGTACTTTCTGGTTCGGGCATTCATAAACATCTTCCTCAGGCTGACATTGGATTAGATGACGGATCGGGCGCGCCACTCGCTCCATATGAAATGCATCAATCAGGATCTGAGATGTTTTGTCTTTAGAACCATCATCTATCACTATAATTTCATATAGTTTATAATCCAGGTTGAGAAGTGAAGTAACTGTGTCCTTCACCGTGACCTCCTCGTTATAAGCCGGAACAAGAATGGAAACCGGTATGTAATAGCTTTGCCACAGTTTATTGTGCAGCTGTTCAAGGCGGTATGATTTGTGCAGTTCAATTGCTCCTGCTACAACCGACAAAAACAAAAAGCTGGAATATCCAATCAGATATATAATAAAAAACAGATTGACACATTCCAGAAAAAAACGAAATGCATCGGTCATAAACCCGCCCTCCTTTGTGCTTTTGCTGCATCCAACTGGTACTCTAACATTTCTTTTGCATATCGGTCATTTCCCTGTAAAATATCAGCTAATGCGTCCCTATCTGTATTCAGAACTGCAAGGCTTTTTGCAGCATTATGACGGACATACCAGTTTTTACTGGAAATCTCTTTTTTCAAAATTTCCAGTGTCTGCGGTCCGGGATACACAGCAAGAGCGGAAATACAGGCATTCTGCAATTCCCAGAACCCTTCCTTTTCTTCTTCGGCGTGATGAAGCAAAAAAGAAACACTTCTTTCATCCTGATATCTGCCAAAATAGCGGACACATGCGATCTGAATTTCCATATCCTGGCTTGTTTCCAACATAAACAGCATTTCATCCTTCCAGTTTGACGATGCATATCGAATATAATCCAACAGGTTTACCTGCATCCTTGGATGAAATTCACTCAATTTTTTCCAAAGGAGTGGTATCAGTTCTTCTTTTTTATTAAAGGAAAGAAGTCCATCTGCAAGTATTTTTTTATGCGGAAGCAGCTGCTCATTTGCATTCAGGAATTCCAATGCCTGCATAACTGCGTGTATATCTTCTGAACTGTATAACGCCCGCAAAGCATTCTCTCTGCAATAGAGACTTTTATTTCCAAGCAGGTCGAAAAGAAATGGGAAAACAATTTCCTTAGCCTGGAATTTCGTCATATGAAATATGGCAAATACATAAGCCAAGCAGGCCTTTTCCATATCCGATTTTCTTTTATAAACCGGTATCAGTTCTTCCATCAGTCGACTTACAGATGCTATTCCCTGCTGGAATTGTTCCGGCATACTGTTTTCAACTTTATATAATGCTTCACTGAACGTCAGAAGTCTACTGGTTGAATGAAGCTCTTTAACCAGCCTTTTTTCCTGCTTTTTATTTTCCGTTATACTATCTAAAAACAACTGTCTGTATTCTTCGCAATATCGTTGTTCCCTCCTTTTCAGAACACAGGAACGATATCTTGAAATTATCTCTGTGAAGCAGTTAAACAGAATAATCCCCACACAGACAATAAAATAAAAAACAATCACAAATTGTGCTATCATTCGTGTTCCTTTCCTGTCCAGTATGTCTTCAGAACCTGGTATGCTTCTTTTAATCTTTCATGGTAAGATACTGTATTTTCCCATCCTTTCAGTTTAAGTCGTCCCATCTCGATTGTATTTCCTTCTCTGCCAAGACCTATAAACATCTCTTTGATCCCCACTGCTTCAATGCCATAATTTCCGTCATAATAATCATCATGAATCTGCATTCGGGACGGATCAGAAAAATTCAGCAGCTGCCATGGGATTCTAATTTCCACATCATCTCCGTTACAGATAAAATCTGCCCTGGAATCATAAGCAGATGCAGATGGATTT
>NZ_FR895013.1:0-549 GCF_000434655.1 Clostridium sp. CAG:43
TCCCGTCTCGCGCTCTTTTTTATTATTGCGGAAGCTTTGATTCATCAGGGTTTCCGCTTTTTTGCATTTTCATTTTTATGTAGACAGTTGTAGACACCTGAAGCCAATATATACGCTTACAGACTGTTTAAAAGCAATTTGTTGGAATAAATGTATCGCAGAGTAAAAGGAGGAAACCAAATGAGCAAAGTATTAATTCTAAACGGAAGTCCACGTGTAAACGGCAACACATCCATTGCCATCCGGGAAATGGAGAATGTATTTCGAAATAGTGGGGTAGAGGTAACAACCATACAGATTGGAAATAAAGATATCCGGGGCTGTATTGCCTGTAACCAGTGCAGCAAAATTGGAAAATGTGTGTTTGATGATATCGTAAATGAGCTGGCACCTCTCTTTGAGGCGGCGGATGGCCTGGTGATTGCCAGTCCGGTCTACTATGCATCGGCTAATGCGACGCTGATTGCCTGTCTTGACCGCTTGTTTTACAGCACGTCCTTTGATAAGAGCATGAAGGTGGGTGCCAGCGTAGTTTGTGCGCGCAGAGGC
>NZ_FR895013.1:575-1729 GCF_000434655.1 Clostridium sp. CAG:43
TCTGCGACCTTTGATGAAATGAACAAATTCTTTACCATCAGCAATATGCCGATCGCATCCAGCAGATACTGGAACAGTATTCACGGCTGTGAGAAAGGGGAGGCAGAGATGGATGAGGAAGGCAAGCAGACGATGCGGATGCTTGCAAAGAATATGACATTTCTTATGAAGTCCATCGAGCTTGGCAAGAAAGAATATGGTCTTCCGGAACAGGAGGAGCGGACGGCGACGAATTTTATTCGGTAAGTTTAAGGGAGTCAGAGCATTTTTGATAATGTAGTCCATGCGCCGGCTGGATGGAGATACGATTTCGAAAATGAGATCGGGAGCGCCGGAACAGCCGCGGTCGGTCAATTTATTCGGATCACAGATAAGAGAGATATCAGGCTCAGCCCAATCTTTATCATCCGCATCCAGATTGACGGCGAAAGGAGGCGGATAAACGCGGCATTTTCCGCCGTTGGACTCGATATAATTTCCAAGAAGGCGGGAAATCTGGTAGGAAATTTCCTGATGAATCCGGCTCGGAGGTGCCATATTATAAACTTGCCCGTCGATCAGCTCTGCACGCTGCCCGTCGGGCAAATTCCAGTAATCTTTTGAAATATAGGTATACCTATATCTAAAAGTATAACAGGAAGAAATTATTTTCAATCATCCGTACGTATTCGCAACCAATCCCGGATAACCTCAGCGTCGTATCAGGTCATATGGATAATAATGACCTGATAATCGCGAACCGTCTCATACGGAAGTTTACCGGAACCGTCATGCATCCATCACAGGAAAAGGCTGTGTATGAGGGGAGATTTCCGGGGAATTTTGAGCGGAAATATGGTTGGGTGGCAAAAGTTCACGCGCCATTTGGATAAAATCCTGCATGACAGGAGACAGAAACTTGCTCTGATGCCACGCCAGATGAACGGTATTTTGAAAAGAAAAATCCGAAAAATAGATCCGGGAAATGGCACTGAGTCTCAGCTCAGCTTCGATCATAGTGCTTGGAAGAATCGTGACGCCAAGCCCCAGACGGACGGCTTCGAGAATGGCCTCTTGCGAGGTGCTTTCCCAGGCAGGGGTGACCTCACAGCCGGTCTGACGGATGGCATTTTGAAATACTTCATAAGAGGTGCTGCCGACTTCGCGGAAGAGCA
>NZ_FR895013.1:1745-3938 GCF_000434655.1 Clostridium sp. CAG:43
AGAGCAGAGGTTCTTTCATAAATGCATTGATGGAAACGGTTTTTTCTGCCATCGGGTGTCCAGGCGCGCAGATAGCGGTGTAGTGTTCCTGAAACAGGGGAGTCAAGGCAATCTGTTCGGAGCGGATGGTGCCGCCGACGATTGCAAGATCTAGCGCCCCATTTAAGAGCATGGCTTCCGTCTGTGCGGTCGTCTGTATATGGACCTGCGTGTGCACATGGGGATATGTCTCTTGAAATAGCTGCATGAAACGTGGCAGATAGGAAATCCCCACGTTGGTGCTGGCGCCGATGCGGAGAATCCCGCTGATTCCGGAATTGGAAAATGCAAGTTCCATTTCATCGTACATCTGGATAAAATGGCGTGCATAGTCGAGAAAACGTCGCCCTTCGCCAGTAATGCGCAGACGCTGGTTGATCCGGTCGAAAAATAATGTTCCGTAGTGTTCTTCGAGCTCCCGGACGGCGGTGCTGACAGTTGGCTGCGTCAGGTAGAGATTGCGTGCCGCCTGTGTAATGCTTCCGGTGGACGCTACTTCGATAAAAATTCGGAAATGCCGCAGTGTCATGAAAACTCCTTTCCCGAATGTTTCATAAGGAGTGAGAAACATTCGTATCTGTGTGTTTGTCCTGCTTTTTGCCTGCCGTCAGAAATGTTATTTTTGACGGCGCTGCTTTTATAAACAATCATAGATATTTTGATAAGAACTATATATAAATTATAGTAATTTTAAAATGAATTGGCAAGTGTTATAATGGGCACAGAAAAAGGAATGTTGTTCTGCGCGAAGGAGAACTGGGCGAGACAAAAGATAAAAGGGGGAATGGCAGATGAAACAGAAGCATCGACTGCTGGTTTTATTTTTAAAAACACTTTATATCAGCGCATTTACATTCGGGGGTGGTTTTGTCATTGTGACATTTATGAAGAAATGTTTCGTGGATGAGCTTCACTGGATTGATGAACAGGAAATGCTTGATTTTACCGCACTGGCACAGTCCTGTCCGGGCGCGATTGCGGTAAATGGGGCAATTTTGGTTGGCTGGAAAGTATATGGGTTTGCCGGAATGGTGGTGGCAGTCATCGGAACGATTCTTCCGCCGATGGCGATTCTGGCGGTTTTATCCGTCTGTTACGCCGCGTTTGCGTCGAACGTCTGGGTGGCAGCAGCACTAGAGGGAATGCGAGTCGGCGTGGCGGCTGTGATTCTGGATGTTTCCTGTGGGCTGGGAGTGAATGTTCTGAAGGAAAAAAAACTGTATTCAATTGCAATCATGGTAATTGCGTTTCTGGCTGATTTTGTGCTGGATGTGAATGTAATCTATATCATTGCGGCGGGTATTCTGGCGGGAACGATTCGATTTATCTGGATGAGAAAACGTGAGCAGACGGCCGGTGCGGTATAGAGGGGAGAATAGATATGATCTATATACAATTATTTTTGAGCTTTCTGCAGATAGGGCTTTTCAGCGTGGGCGGCGGCTACGCGGCGATTCCACTGGTACAGAGCCTGATTGTGGAACGACAGGGATGGATTACGATGACGGAGTTTACGAATCTTATCACGATCGCGGAAATGACGCCGGGACCGATTGCGGTCAATTCAGCAACCTTTGTCGGAATTCGGATAGCGGGACTTCCGGGAGCGGTTGCGGCAACCTGGGGATGTATTTTCCCATCTTGTATCATTGTATCGGTATTGGCATACATATATCGGCGTTATCGTGGCGGCTCTGCGATGGGAAGTATTTTAGGCAGTCTTCGCCCAGCGGTAGTGGCGCTGATCGCGGGTGCCGGACTTTCGATGCTACTGGCAGCAGTTCTTCCAGAGGTAAATGGGGAGAGGATGATCCAGTGGGGCAGTCTGGTTTTTTTTTCGGCAGCTTTTATAGCGCTCCGTAAATGGAAACTGAACCCAATTCTTGTGATGTGGGTCTGCGGCGGTGTCAGCCTGGCAGTTAAATTGATTGAGTATCATTTGTAGAGAAGGTAGTATAGGAATAGGTAATAGATATAAATGAGAGTGTAGATGGAGATTGAAAGCTGTATTTATGAATGGATGGAAATGGCATCGGATTTTTTTGATTCGATGCCATTTCTGGGATTAGGGGAAATAGATGCATAGACTTCAAATAGTTAGAATATTCTAAAAAATCACAACAAAATAAAAAGAATAACAAATATAGAAAAATC
>NZ_FR895014.1:0-2337 GCF_000434655.1 Clostridium sp. CAG:43
CACGATTTTTGCATATAAATTAAATTATTTTAAAAAATATTAAAATTATGATTGAAAAATACATAGAAGTCAGATAAAATATCATTAGAAGCAAAAAAACAAGGGGAACATACAAAAAACATCTCATCTTAAAAATAGTTTCCGATAGTTGTTGAAAACAGACAGAAGAAACGCTAAGCCGCAAAAATGAGATGTGTGAGCTAAGAAAGGGAGGAATGAACCATGTTTTATGTCGATTTAAACAGTGATTTAGGTGAGAGCTTCGGTAATTATACGATTGGTATGGATGAAGAAATTCTTCAGTACGTGTCTTCTGCCAATGTAGCCTGTGGATGGCATGCAGGTGATCCGATGGTTATGGATAAGACCATCGCACTGGCAAAGAAATACGGAACCGCAGTAGGAGCACATCCGGGATTTCCGGATCTGATGGGCTTCGGTCGAAGAAACATGGTGGTAACTCCGGAAGAAGCGAAAGCATATCTGAAATACCAGCTCGGCGCATTGAGCGCATTTACTAAGAGCCAGGGCGTAAAAATCCAGCACGTAAAACCGCACGGCGCATTCTACAACATGGCAGCTGTTGATGAGAAGCTGGCGAGAGCGATGTGTGAAGCAGTCTATGAAGTAGATAAAGATATCATCTTCATGGGTCTGGCAGGATCCCAGATGATCAAGGCAGCCGAGGAGGTTGGTTTACAGGCAGCGAGCGAGGTGTTCGCAGACCGTGCATACAACGATGACGGAACCCTGGTTTCCAGAAAACTTCCGGGAGCAGTCATCAAAGATAAAGACCTGGCAATCAAACGTGTCGTAAGAATGGTAAAAGAAGGAAAAGTTGAGAGCATCAACGGAAACGACATTTCCATCAAGGCAGATTCCATCTGTGTACACGGAGACAACCCAAAAGCGCTGGAGTTTGTAAAGAACATTCGTGAGACACTGGTAGCCGAGGGAGTGGAGATTAAAAATCTGTTCCGCTAATACGTATATAAGGAGAAGAAAAATATGGGAGAAAAGAAAAAAAGTAATGCGAACACGACAGCCTTGATTGGCGCCGCGTTCCTGATGGCAACGTCCGCGATCGGACCTGGTTTCCTGACGCAGACAGCAACCTTTACCGGTCAGTACGGCTCTATTTTCGCACTGGCAATCATCTGTACCATTCTTCTGGATGTTACAACCCAGTTAAATATCTGGTCCATCATCGGTGTGTCCGGTATGCGTGGACAGGATATCGCAAATAAAGTTGTTCCGGGACTCGGATATTTCATTGCGTTCCTTGTGTCTCTCGGCGGTCTGGTATTCAATATCGGTAACGTCGGCGGCGCCGCAACCGGTTTTAATATCGTATTCGGTTTCCCGCTGAAAGTCGGAACCGTTGTAGCCGGTGTCATCGGTATCCTGATCTTCTTATCCAAGGATGCGAAAAACTTCATGGATAAGCTGACCAAATACTTAGGAAGCATCATGATTGTTACCGTACTTTATGTAGCATTCCGTTCCAAACCTCCGGTTGTTGAGGCAATCAGCAGCGTTGGACATCTGAACGAATTCCCGAACCTGGTATTCCCGATTATTACCCTGCTTGGCGGAAGCTGCGGCGGTTACATCACATTCTCAGGTGCACATCGTCTTCTGGATGCAGGTTTCTCCGGAACCAAGGATCTTCCGCACGTTCGCCGTTCCGTATTAATGGGCGTCAGCGTATCGGGCGTTATGAGAATTTTACTGTTCCTCGCAGTTTTAGGCGTTGTTACAGCAACTCCGGAAGTTGTTGGAAGCGAAGCATGGGTAGCAAGCCCGCCAGCAGCAGCTTTTAAGGCAGGCGCAGGCATCATCGGTTACAAGATCTTCGGTCTGGTTATCCTGTTTGCAGCTATCACCTCCATCATCGGTGCAGCGTATACATCCGTATCCTTCTTAAAGACCCTGCATCCGTTCATCATGGAGAATGAGAAATGGTTCGTTATCGGCTTCATCGCTGTATCGACCGTTATCATGACATTACTTGGACAGCCGGCAACTCTTCTGGTTCTGGCAGGTTCCGTAAACGGACTGATTCTTCCGATTACACTGCTTGTCATTCTTCTGGCAAGCCGCAGAAAAGATATCGTCGGCGAAGATTACAAACATCCGACCGTACTCATCGTACTTGGCGTATGCGTTGTTCTTCTGACCGGTTACTCAGGAATCAAGGCTCTGCCGAAGATTCTTACCATCTTTGGTTAATGGATGAAAAAACGCAAAAAATATGGTAAAATAATAAAAAACGATTAAACGGACAGGCGCCCGGCGGACTGGCTGGATGAGCACGCAGATGGCTGGCTTATGGCA
>NZ_FR895015.1:0-5861 GCF_000434655.1 Clostridium sp. CAG:43
GTGAGTGGACGGGTGAGAATACGTATGATATAATGAACCCCGGGGGATCATAATCTGATTCACAAGGGGAAAACAAACCGACACAGGAGGGGAACACATGAAGAATTTCTACACCGAAGAACAATGGAATGAGATTCTGAAACAGCAGGAATCCGTACTTTGCTACGATACATTTACCCGGAAACAGGCGCTTGAGCTGGGGCTTTTGATTGCAGAGGTCACGGAGAAAAAATATTACGGTTCGGTCGCTGTCCGCATCGTGGAGGACGAGACGACCGTCTTTGCCTACAAGATGGAGGGCGCGACGCTGGAAGCAGACTGGTGGATGACCAATAAGCTGGCAGCATCGCGGCTCACGGGGATGAGCTCGCTGCGGGCACTGACGGCATCGAGAGCCAGAGAACTGGAAGCATCCTGGAAAGTGCGCGAGGAGAACTTCTTCGTGTGCGGCGGCTGCATCCCGGTTTTCATGAGAGATGGAAGCCGTCCTTTTGCCTATGTGATGGTATCCGGCATGGAACACTGGAACGATCATCAGGTGATCGCGGATGCGATGGCGAAACAGCTGGGAGTTGAGATTCCGGAGATTCGGAAAGAGCAGCCATAAAACGATTGACTTGTAAAAACAAAGACGTTTGCAGAAATGGAAGATAGATGAGCTATCTGCATTTTTGCAGACGTCTTTTGTGGTTTTACTGTGCCGTATGGCGATGAATTATCCGTTATTTTGTATAGCGCACTTCCCCACCTGGTGGTATAATTCAAGTATTATAAAATTTGATATGAAAAGAATATTTGCAATAACTCAGATGGTTTTTGCATAGCAAAGAACCATCTGAGAGATCCAGAGAATGCGAGGGATGTGGATGAGTAAAAAAGAGGTACGTCAGGCGGCTGCGGAACTGACCGAGCGCCTTTGTGAAAAAGACTTTTTAGACCGGTCGGGACTGAGCCGGAAAAATGTCATGATGCTCATGAACAAGGATCACTGGGAGGAGCAGTTTGCCCGTATTTTCCCTATCAAAAAGCGGATTTCCTGCCGGGCGGTCTACGAGATCTGTGAGGAACCGTTAAGCCTTTTAGGGCATGAGCCGGAAGAGGGCTGGATGAAGTTTACCTACCAGTATGTGTGCCATATTCTCTACCCGGATGCGGAGTTTAAGAAGGAAAATGCCGCTTTTTCCGCCGGTGCGGAGTTCTATCTGGCAGTGCTTCAGTTCGTGTTTGACCGCGAGCGGGCGGTGCTTCCGTACAAACCGATGGAGGACTTTGCATTTTTGGGTGATGAGGAAGCTTCAAGCTTTGAGTGCGCGGCAGAATACAGCCGTTTCAAGAAGTTTTTCGCACAGGAATACATCTATGAGATGATGCGCCTCAATGCGGAGGTGACGCCGTTTCGGACGCTGGAACACATCGCGGGCGTGCATTACGTCGCGATGACGGTGGCACGCGGGCTTTATGCGGCGGGAGTTCCGATCGATCTGACGCTGACCTCGGGCGCGGCTGCGGGACATGATCTCGGCAAATTCGGCTGCAAGCCGAATGAGCGGGTTCCGTATCTTCATTACTATTATACAAACCAGTGGTTTAACAACCATTCGATGGAATACATCGGTCATATCGCGGCGAACCATTCGACCTGGGATCTGGAACCGGAAAACCTGTCGGTTGAATCCCTGGTGCTGATCTATGCCGATTTCCGTGTAAAACAGAGCCGCGGCGACGACGGGCGTGAGATTACCTACATTTCCAATCTGGATGAGGCGTTCAACGTCATCCTCTCGAAACTCGACAACGTGGACGAGGTTAAATTAAACCGTTACCGCTTTGTTTATTCCAAACTGCATGATTTTGAGGATTATATGCGGTCTCTCGGTGTGGATGTGGATTTGAATGGACACCCGAAAAAGCCGGAGGTGCTGCCGGATATTTCCCTTCGGAACGCAGAGCAGACGGTGCAGTCCCTCATTTTTATGGGTATTGAGCATAATATCCGCGTCATGCATCAGATGGGGGCGGAACGCCAGTTTGGCAATCTCCTCGAGGCGGCGCGCAGCGAGAAGGATTGGAAGAGTGTCCGCGCGTATTTAAACATTTTCCGTGAATATTTTACATATACAAACGACAAGCAGAAAGAGCAGACGCTGGGCTTTTTATATGAGCTTTTGATGCACCGCGAGGGCGACATCCGCGCGCAGGCGGCGAGGCTGCTCGGACACGTGATCGCGCAGTTCAACGCTGGTTACCGCAAGGAGCGCCCGGCGGGGATGCCGGATATTGCCGAGGAGCGGGTGATGGAGATCTGGAAGCAATATCTGGAAATGATCATCCGGCCGGATCACAAGCTGATGCTGCAGCAGAAACGGCGCATCCGTTATCACCTGAAAAATGTGCTGGCATCGGTGGTTGATCATGCGACGCCGGGCGATCTGCGGGAATTTCTGGGGGCATTTCTGGTTTGGTATGACCGGGCGGATGAGCTGGATCCGGGCGAGGCATTTTCTTTGCTGGATACGGTGCATTTCATGCCGTTTGATAAGCTGAGTGAAGAGGAACTGGGGAAAATCGCAAAATTTGCCCTGATTGAGTCGCAGAGCGGGGAACCGGATGTGCGGATCGCATCATGGCGCGCCTTCAAGCTTCTGACGGCGTACCAGCCGGATCATCCGTGCTGTGCCGAGATCGGCGTGTGCGTGAGGGCGGCGCAGGTTGAGGACAATATCACGATGACCTTCCTCAAATACCGCGTGTTAAGTAACCTCGGAGAGGACACGGCGAGAGAACAGGAACTTTTGTATGACCGCGACGTTGTCTCCGATATTTTCCTGGATAACCTCAAAACAGCGACGCCGTGGGTTATCAAGTCGGCCAATATCAAGCTGCTCGTCGATCAGATCGCGCATGGTAAACAGGAACATATGCTGCATATCGCAGCGCATCTCTCAAACCTTGTAAAAGTCAGCGAGCACGTGATCGTGCGCCATGATGCCGGAACCGCCCTGCTTCGCATCATCGGGCTTCTGACACCGGATCAGAGAAATGAGATCGTGGTTGAGCTGATGAAGGGGCTGGAAGTCGGTGAGTACGAATTTTCCAAATATATTCCGCAGTATCTGGGGCAGGCGGCGCTGTGGCTNNGGGGGCGCTGTGGCTGCCGCCGGAACAGCTGGAGGAGATCGTTTCCTACCTGCATGGCATGATGGCAAATGCAAACGACCAGATAGTCTCGGTTGCGCTTGATACGGTCGGCGTGCTGCTGGAACGGTATTCGTGCTACCCAGAGCGCTTTGCGGAGGAAAAAGAGATATGCGAGGAACGGCGCGGACGCCTGCTTGGCATCCTGCTCAGTGGTCTGGCGAATTACCGCGAGTCGGTGCGCCAGGAGGCGATGCTGGTGCTGGGGCAGACCGTCTTCGGCTCATCCTGGATGGAGTGCCGGGAGAAAAAAGAGCTGTTCGCCCTGTCCTTCCGCAAGATGCTGTTCTTATTCAATGAAAATAAGGGAAATGAGCTGACGGCATTTTATCGTGCGGCGTCCCTTTCCAATATTTACCGGTTCATCACGCAGTACCATATGACCGAGGGCAATTTAGAGATCAAAGAGCGGAACCAGGTAGCATTCTTCCCAGGCACATTTGACCCGTTTACGCTGTCACACAAGGAGATTGTCCGCGAGATCCGCGACCGCGGCTATGAGGTGTTTCTGGCGGTCGATGAATTTTCCTGGTCGAAAAAGGCGCAGCCGCATCTGATCCGCCGTCAGATCGTGAGTATGTCGGTGGCGGATGAGTTCCATGTGAACCTGTTCCCGGATGAGATTCCGGTCAATATTGCCAATCCGGCGGATCTGAAACGCCTGAGAGAGGTGTTTTCCGGAAAAGAGCTGTATATCGTGGTCGGCAGCGATGTCATTGCCAATGCCTCTTCTTACAAGAAGAAACCGGTTAAAAATTCGATTCATTCGATGAACCATATCGCGTTCCGACGCGTGGGTGATATCAAGGCGGACAATAAATACAACCGTCAGATGATGGATCAGATCAGCGGCAAGGTCGTGGAGCTGGAGCTTCCGGAGCATCTGGAGGACATCAGTTCGACGAGAATCCGTGAAAATGTCGATTTGAACCGCGATATTTCGAACCTGATCGACCCGTCTGTGCAGGAATACATCTATTACAATGGTCTGTATCTGCGCGAGCCGGAATATAAACCATATATCCGCGCGCGTGCGATCTCCTATGAGGAGGTGGAGACGCCGGATGAAATGCTTCTGGCGGAAATTTCGAATTTTGTTCTGCAGGACGAAGAAGATCGCGAGAACCTGTTGAATTCGATGAAGGAGTCGGGCGATCGGCTGCTGCTTCTTAGGAATACCGTGCAGGAAAACCGGCTCGTCGGAGTGGCACGGCTTCGTTATCTGGCGCCGGATGAGCTGTTTGCTGTTCTGGGACAGGTCAGTCTGGCAGATCAGGTGCGCCGCCATACCTACGGTGAGATTCTTCTGATTTCGGGTATCTATGTCGAGCGCGACCCGATGATCAACGACGCGGAACAGCTGCTTTTAACCGAGGCGATCGCACGGTCCTTTGAATATAAATGCGGCTATGCACTTTTCTTCCCGGCAGACGGCTACTGCCCGGAGCGCGTGCTGTCGGCGGTGGTCCGCCAGGGCTTTGTGAAGGCGCCGGAATCCCCGGAAGACGCGCCACTCTATCTGGTCGATATGCATGCGCCGCTTGTATTAGTGCAGAATCTGGAAACGACGTTAAAAGAACCATTTTCCAGCAATCCGCGCGTTCTGGATGCGATCTACAAGGCGCATCGGGAATTGCAGATGGCGATGACGCGCTTCTATCCGGGACAGCTGGTTCTTTCGATGTCTGCGAGCGTAATTTATCATCGTCTGGTGGAACGGATCACGGCGTTAAATGGTGTGCCGCGTGACCCGGTGACGCCGAGACGCCTCGGCGGGGCGATGTGCGTGCCGTTCGGCAAGATCCTGCGTGGAAAAGTTATTCCGAATACGGTGACGAAGACGCTGCATACAGATAAAGTGTACGATCCGGAGCTGAAAGAGAAGTCGATCGAAGCGTTCCCGTACTATTCGCCGCTGCGAAGCCAGATCAAGGCTATCAAGTCCTTTGACCGCCCGGTGATTCTGGTTGATGATCTGCTGCATCATGGCGGACGTTTCGAGGCATTGGAACCGATGCTGCGCGAAGAGGGCGTGGAAATCAAAAAATTGGTGTTAGGTATGATTTCAGGCTACGGGCGCGACACGATGGCGACGAAGGGAGTGCCGGTAGACAGTATTTATTACATTCCGAATCTGCGGAACTGGTTTGTCGAGTCCACACTGTACCCGTTCATCGGAGGCGATACGGTGCGCCGCGATACCGTGAAGGTGGCGGGACTGACGCCGTCGATCAATATGATCCTGCCGTATGCCGCACCGCCGGTACAGGGAAGTACGCCGGAAGCCGCGTTTGAGTTCTCCGCGTGCTGCATCCGCAACGCGCGCAACATCCTTCTGGTGCTCGAATCCGAGTACCGGGCGCTGTTTGCGAGAAACCTGACGTTAAGCCGCCTGTCTGAAGCGGTCATCCTGCCGCTCTGCCCGGATAAAGGCGAGTGTGTCAGCTACGATCCGAATCTGGCAGCGTCGGTGTATCTGGAAAATGATTTGGAGATGCTGTATCGGACGCGGAAGTGAGAAATTATGTCAAATAATGCAAAATAATATCATGATACCAGGGTCAAAAGGTCAGAAGTTCGACGCAAGCTTGCTTGCAGGAGAATTTTTGACCTTGGGACCCGCCAAAAACATGAGTAAGTAGCCATTTTTCAAAGAAAAATGAGCG
>NZ_FR895016.1:0-2988 GCF_000434655.1 Clostridium sp. CAG:43
AGATTACAGGTGAATACTGGAGGAGCGAACGTTGCGGATTATTGCTTGCAAAACCATGTTGCAGCACTTTGGGCTGGCAAGGTACTTGCTATGGAGCGTTTACGAAATGAGAGATAGAGCGTACGGAAATAATCTATACGTTGTCAACGCACCATAGCGTTTACTATACGTTCTATTTTTTGCCTTTTTAAGAAAAGTGATTAAAAAACTATTGACAATTTGTTACTGGGAGAGATAGAGAGTGCGTTTTGATGAACTTTTTGAAATGAGAAAACTGACAGGAATAAAATTAAAGGACTACATCAGTGGCAATGGATTCTCTAAGGTATCGTTCTGCAAAAAGGCAGAAATTTCTCGACCTACTTTAGATAAAATTTCAAATGGCGAGATAGATAGTAAAAGCTCATTCGATAAGCATTTAAATAAAATTTTTACCAGTTTGGGCATTGGCCCGGATACTTTGATGGAATTTTCAACGAAAACGCAAAGCGTAGATGCGATGTACTCGCAAAAGGCTCTGATAAATTATCAAATGAATGATAAGGCAAAGATGGAGTATGATCTGTTGCAGGATATTTTAAACCTTTGCAGTGTTTATTATTAGAGGCAGAAGGCTATGAGTGAACAAACTACAGCAGCCAACTTAGACGAAGTTATTGAGACACAGATGAAGCAGAGTGAGAGTGCTTGAACTAGGAAAACCGATGGCATAGACTATAAGCAGTCGAGGTCATCGGTTTTCTTGGCAAATATGAATTTTGAACTTTATTTTAGCAAAATACTATTTTCACTTTACACGGAAATAAAGTACGAAATTAGCCTTTTTTACCTAAAAAATTTTTTTACTTTTCCTTTATTTCTGATTTTTTCTTATTTTTACTCTTTTTCTCTCAGCTGCACCTTATTCCTTGCGCTTCGCCGCCGTTCATCCTCCAGCGCCGCATAATGCTTCTTCGTCGTATTGACATCACTGTGTCCCAAAACATCTGCGACGAGGTAAATATCGCCAGTTTCACGGTACAGATTCGTGCCGTAAGTGCTGCGGAGTTTATGTGGCGTGATCTTTTTTAGCGGTGTGACGAGCTGTGCGTATTTTTTGACCATTTTTTCCACGCTGCGTACGTTAATGCGCTTACGCTGCATGGAGAGAAAGAGTGCTTCTTCGCTGCCTTCCTCTGGGACAATATGTTCACGCTCGCTGAGATAGTCCTGAAGCGCATATTCTACCTCGGCACCAAAATATACGATGACTTCCTTTCCGCCTTTTCGATGAATCCTAAGACCACCGTTTCGGAAATCAACATCGTTGATATTCAGTCCGACACATTCTGATACACGAAGCCCCGTACCAAGCAGAAGCGTCATCATCGCCAGATCTCGCAGCTTGGTCTTTGCATGGTAGGCTTTCTGTTTTTCGGTCAGACATTCGCCATCCTCAACCTCATCCAGGAAACGCGCCACCTCGTCAACATCGAGGCGTATAATTTCTTTTTCATGAATCTTGGGAAGCTGCAGAAGAGAAGCGGGGTTATTCTGAATCCGCTCGGTCCGATAAAAGTAGTTGTAAAAGCTCTTAACCGTCGAGACTTTCCGCATGATACCCCGCTCTGTATTCATCAGATCCTCTCGTTTTTCGGTCGAATAACATTTTAGATACTCCATATATTCTTCCAGATCCATCAATTTGATTTCATCCAGAAGAGAGAGCGGCAAATCGCGCAGCTTCTTTGATTTAAGCTCTGGATTTGCTTGTTTCAGGAAATCAAAAAATGTTTTTAAATCATAGGCATACGCAAGCCGGGTGCGCGCTGATGTACGAGGTTCAATGCCACGGAAGAAATCGGTACAGAACGGTGGCAGCTCTTTCAGAATGCCTCGGATTCGTTTTGTGTTTTCGATGTCTTCCTGTTCGTGGTAGGAGAGTGCAGCCATATCACAATTCCTCCTTTGGTGATGATGAAAGGTCCGAATGTATCAAATTTTTCAGGTGTCGATCGGTCCGTTCCGGCCATCCGGGATTGTTTCCATCAATAATCGCATGGAAAAAGCGATCCTTTACCCCCGGTGAATCATGGTTGAGTTTCCTTGTTAATTGTTTCACATACTCGCGTTTTGTTTTTCCATCTACGGGACATGGATTTTTACAGACAGGAAGATGATATTTGTTTTTAAATCCGATCACATCGGCTTCCTGGACATACATCAGCGGGCGGATCAGCGTCAATCCCGTTTTGTCCAAATGGGTTTTCGGCGAGAAGGAATAGAAACGCCCCTCATAAATCAAGGATAAAAGCATGGTTTCGATCAGATCGTCACGGTGATGTGCATAGGCGATTTTATTACAGCCAAGTTTCAGAGCCGCTTCATTTAAAGCGCCTTTTCGCATCTTGGCACAGAGCGCACATGGATTGGATTCCTGACGGGTTTCAAAGAGAATCTTGCCGATTTCCGTCGGAACGACCGTGTAGGGCACGTTTAATTCATCACAAAGCTCCTGAACCGGTTTTAAATCAAATGCAGCCGCATCCGATGAAAGCGTCGGCGACAACCGGTTCGAAACCTCCGGAGAAAGTGCCTGAAAGCCCAGATCAACTGTAATAGCACAAAGCTCAAATGGTTCCGGGTAAAACCGACGAAGCCCCTGTAAAGCATATAAAAGTGTCAGGCTGTCTTTACCGCCAGAAATACCGATAGCTATTTTATCGCCGGATTGAATCAGACGATAGTCATCAACCGCCTGGCGGGTTAAACTTAGAAGACGTTGAAGTTTCATGAGAACATCCTTTCAAATATAACGAATGAATAGTTTAGCAAATAGATTAAGTGCATACACATATTTACATTTCAAACTATTCGATAAAGTAGGCTTTCACGAATAGTTTTGTCCATTACCCTATCATACCATGTTTCCCTTTATTTGTAAATAAATCATTTTACGAATTATTCAATATCGCATTTCAGCATAAAAACAAACCTAAACACAAAATG
>NZ_FR895016.1:2994-13157 GCF_000434655.1 Clostridium sp. CAG:43
AACCTAAACACAAAATGGATGGATGCCGCCTTTGCCATTTACCAGCAAACACTCCAGCAAAAAACAAAGGCAACATCCATCCAGCTCAAAATCCCTTATGACTAATTCATATTCATTTTATTCTTTATTCACTTCTTAATCCAAAAACGCCCGGTAATACGGCCAGACCGTATGGACCTTTCCGACCGTTACATTGCTTGCACTGCCGGATTCATGTACGCCCAGTATGGTTCCGTCTGCGTTCCAGCCTAAAAACATTACAACGTGCGAATTACCGCCAAGCTGGACAAGCAAGTCGCCCGGCTGAAGCTCTGCGCTGTTGAGCGCCCGTCCTGTCCGCACAATCTCGTAGGTGCTGGCGGCACCCATTCTATTGCCAAGCGCGGTCCAGTATACCCAGTTGACCCATCCAGAACAGTCAAGCCCTGACAAAATCCGTCCCTTGTAATCCGGGCTTGTCACGCTGGCAAAATGATTGCCGGAAAGTCCTGCTGTACTCGGTTTTCCTCCATAATAATATGGAATCTTGCCAACGGAATTGAGCGCGCATGTGATGACGGCACGCCGCTCCGGTGATAAATCCTCTGGAAGTAAATCCAGGTAAGACGCAATTTCTGCCGGTGTCAGCGGATTCCCGAGTGCAAACTCTGAACTGACAAGCCCGTACATTTCCTGCCAATCCTGAGCAGCGAGTGTCTGGGCGGCTGTCTGTTTTTCTTCCGTCCAACCCTGCCAGTTCCCGACAGCCTGATTTCCCGTTCCATCGAGTGCAAACAGATTATGCTTCTCTTTCAGACCAGTTGTCTTAACGGTAACGGTCAGATCAACATGTCCTGGGCAATACTTTCCGTTTTCATTTAATGTAACTGCCGCAGCGCTCTCCGCACTGAGCGTCGCCTCTGACGGGGACGCAGCCGCTTTTGATTCGGCTGCCTGCTCCTGTGTGGAAGCCCCCGGTCCCTGTGCCGGTTTGACATAATTATTTGCTGTGGATGCCGCCTCGCTCTCCGTTAACGGCTCCTCTACCGCTGTCTGACTGTCTCCTGCGCCCTGGGCATCTAAAGCCTCCGAGGATGCCTCTCCTGCTGCACTGCCGCTCTCCACATTGTCATCTGCTGTTCCCTCTGTCGCTGGCTCGTCCGGCAGTTCTGTACAGCCCTCACAGTAATACACATTGCTAATGCTCACGTGGTACTGGTGGGAACTGGTCCAGAGCTGATTGATATAGGTATTGAACAGGTCTGTATTTTTCCAGTCCAGGCTGTATGTATATACATTTGCCATGGACAAAATATCGGTCGCATTGGATGCGAGGGACGTCGGCTTTCCGTCTCCGTCGCATATCTGGAAACGGATATTTTTCCAAGTTGGAACTACCCAGCTCGCCGGGTTCTGCGCGTTATGCTCTGGATTGGAGGGATCATAGCTGCCGAGTACCTGCGCAGCTGGCAGTCCCATTTTCTGGGAAGCTGTAAGCGGTGTCGTCTGGATCCACCCGTAGATCTCCGATATCCACTGTGCATCTCGCGTTCCAAGCGCTTCGTACATCTTTGCGCCCCAGGTATCTTCTGTCCCCATACTCCGGAATCGTTTTGCAAGTTTATACCATGGAAGAGACTCAAATGCCGCCAATGGATCAGACAGATCAACAGCGCTCTCTTCCGTCCGGAGCGCCATCAGGTTATACTCCGTTTCCGACGGAACATATTCTTCCGAGTCTGCCCCCAGACCATTTAAAAACCGGGATGCCATGTGAATTGGGTGTACCATTTTCTTCATCAGACGGTCGCAGAAGGATTCGTCTGTATCATTTTGTGTCTCCTGGTCTAAAATCCCATCTGCAATCACAACTTTATCAGCAGGCACACCGACTGATAAATCCACCTCCGGGCGCACTGCTTCGGCAATCCCGCACAATAAAATCCCCGATGCCGCCATGAGCGCCGTTCGGATTATATAAGAATGTCTTTCTTTCATCATCATTTTCTTCATGTATCTACATTCAAAATCTCAAGTAACTATTTTGTTTTTATACCCCAACGCAATCTCATCTTCAAAGCATCCAGGCGCAAAAAACCGATGCGTCCTTTCTGATTCTTCACCAGAAATTCAAACACACCGGTTTTAATTATACTTTTATGCGTTCTCGTTTATCTTAAGAAATTCTTGTTTCTTTTTGGCGAATTCCTTAATAATTTCTACGGCACCGTCGATGCCTACGACACTGCTGTTGATGCAGAGGTTATAGCTCTTGGAGCTGCCCCAGCGTTTGCTGGAATAATAGTTATAATAACCAGAACGCTGCTTATCGGTCTTGATCATCACATCTTTTGCCTTATCGCGGGTAATATTGTGACGTTTCATCAATTCCTGAATCTTCACTTCCTCATCTGCACAGATGAAAACAGACACTACGTTCGGATAATCTGCCAGCGCATAGTCCGCACACCGTCCTACAATGACACAGGATTCTTCATCTGCCAGTTTCTTGATCGTGTCAAACTGTGCCAGGAAAATCTTGTGGTTGATCGGCATATCCATATAAGCCGATGTATTATAACCCATCGAATAGGTGTCCATTACCAGTGAATATAAGAAGCTGTTGGTTGGTTTCTCATCATGCGTCTTAAAAAGCTCTTCACAGAGACCGCTGTTCTTCGCTGCCAGTGCAAGAAGCTCTTTATCATAGCACTTGATTCCCAATGATTCCGCCAGTTTTCGTCCAATCGCTCTTCCGGAGCTGCCGCATTCGCGACCGATTGTAATTACTAAATTTTTTTTCATGTCTCCCTCAACTCCTTTCAAGTTCTGCCTTTATTATAACACAAGCTATCTGAAAAGTCATCATTTTTTCGGAATAAAAGGTATTTCTTAGCGACACAGAAATAAACTATCTGAAAAGAATGTGTATACGAATCAGAACGATCTTACTATTCACGTTACTTTTACTTTCCAGCTTTTTTCCGCAGCTTCTCCAGCAGTTCTTCAAAATACGCTGGCAGCGGCGCAGAAAACTCCACATACTCCCCGGTCCGCGGATGGATAAAGCCTAAGACTCCCGCATGCAGGGTCTGCCCTTCCAGTGAAAATGGCTGCCGCGCCGGACCGTACACCTCATCGCCCAGAAGCGGATGACCGATGCTTGCCATATGGACGCGGATCTGGTGTGTGCGTCCCGTCTCCAGGCGGCACTCGATAAATGTATACGCCCCGAAGCGTTCCAGTACGCGGTAATGCGTGATCGCATCGCGCCCCTGTTTGGAGTGGATGCTCATTTTCTTGCGATCCGTCGGATGACGCCCGATCGGTGCATGGACAGTGCCCTCATCCTCGCGCAGATTGCCAAATACGATGGCATAATACACGCGGGTGATCGAATGCACCTTGAGCTGTTCTGCAAGTGAATTGTGGGCGAAATCATTCTTGCACACCACCAGCACACCGGTCGTGTTCATATCGATCCGGTGGACGATCCCAGGGCGCATGACTCCGTTGATGCCGGAGAGCTGATCCTTGCAATGGTACATCAGCGCATTGACCAGAGTCCCCGTATAATGCCCTGCCGCCGGATGGACAACCATCCCCTTCGGCTTATTGACTAAAATTACATCCGAATCTTCATACAAAATGTCCAACGGGATATTTTCCGCCTCGATCGCCGCCTCCTGCGGTTTTGGAACTTCAAAGGCGATAGTTTCCCCGCCATTTACCTTGAAACTGCTTTTAACCGCTTTTCCGTCTGCTGTCACGCTGCTCTCTTTCAGAAGTTTCTGCAAAAAGGAGCGGGACAGATCCGGGCAGGCGTCTGCCAGAAATTTATCGATGCGGGTTCCAGCCGCCTCTTCTGGAACCAGATATTCCTGCATCATCGCCCCGACTCCTTTTTCGCACCTTTAAAAGAAAGAAATTCCAGTTCCTCATCCGAATAGAAGAAGAAAAACAGAAGGATCAGCGAGAAAGTCGCGATCACCACATAGCAGTCTGCCACATTAAAAATCGGGAAATCAATCAGCTTAAAATACAGGAAATCCACCACATATTTCTGTGTCAGACGGTCGATCATATTGCCAACTGCGCCTGATACGAGCAGAAACAAACTGCACATCAGCGGCAGATACCGTTTCCTTGCCGGCATCCGGTAAACCGCCCACAACACTGCCAGAATGACTGCCGCAGCAATCAGGAAGAAGAATCCCTGCCGTCCCTGTAGCATTCCAAAAGCAGCGCCGCGGTTTTCAGAATAATAAAATTCAAACACACCCTTAATGAGTACAAATGGCTTCTGCCCTTTCAGATGGACAACTGCCAGATGTTTTGTAAACTGATCCAGTCCGATGCTGACTCCCAGCCCGATAAAAAAAATAAAGAACTGTCGTAATTTTGTGTTCATGCACCTGATTCCTTTCCTGCTATTATACCAGCACCTGATCGAGTGCCTGTTTCATCTCGTCCTCGGTTACCGTGCGATCCACGTAGGCGTCGCCGATGGAATGAATAAGAATAAATTTGATGATGCCGGAATCCATCTTCTTGTCGTTCTTGGACGCTGCCACAATCGCATCTTTCTCAAGCCCGGATACCTGCGTACCGATATGGAATTCTCCCAGTGCTTCTTTGAAGCGGTTTGTTTCCTCCGGTTTGATCATGCCGCGGTTTTCCGACAGCTTCATCGCTGCCAGAGCGCCGAGTGCCACGCATTCACCGTGCAGAAGTTCAAAGTTTTTCAGCTTCTCGATCGCATGTCCCAGCGTATGACCAAAGTTTAAAAGCATACGGTCGCCTTTTTCGGTCGGATCCTTCTCTACCACAGCACGCTTGATCTCATTGCTCCAGGTCACTGTCTTGCGGAGTACCTCCGGCTTTCGCGCCCAGATATCTGCCGCATTTTCAAGCAGCCACTCATAATATGCCGCATCCTTGATCAGACCATGTTTGATAACCTCGCCCATACCGGCGGAAAACTGGTTGTCCGGAAGCGTCTGAAGCGTATTGATATTGGTAAATACCAGCTTCGGCATATGAAACGCGCCAACCATATTTTTGTACGCGTCAAAATCAACGCCCGTCTTGCCGCCAATGCTGCTGTCCACCTGGGAAAGAAGCGTCGTCGGAATCTGCATGAAGGCAACGCCGCGCAGATAGGTCGCCGCCGCGAATCCGCAGAGATCGCCCACAACTCCGCCGCCGAGTGCTGCCAGCATGTCGTTGCGGTCAAAATGGTTCAAAATCAGGGTCTCATATAAATCTCGGACGGTGTCGAGGTTTTTGTGCTCCTCGCCCGCCGGAAATACGAACGAAATTACCGTCTTGCAGCACGGCGCCAGAAGTTCTTTTACCTCATTCAGATATAATTTTTCTACGTTCGAATCCGTCACGATGCAGAGACGGCGGTTTGAAATGGAGAGTTTTTCGATTTCACCCGGAAGTGCCGAAAAATCTTCGGTCATCACAATATCATAGATCGGCTTCTCGTCCAGGTGAACGGTTACGCGATTCATTTTCTCATTCTTTACTTCTGTCATTTGTTTTCAGTCCTTTCTTTTTTACACATATTTATCCGCATAAACATACAGACGTCCCTTTTTCGACAATCCCCCACTCCCGGCAAAGCGGAATTTTCCCATGCCGCGCACAGATACAATCTCGCCCTCTTTAAGCTGCACCGCCGGGGAAGTCACCTGTTTCCCGTCAATAAATACCTTTTCGCCCTCAATGAGCGGCAGTATCTTCGTGCGGGAGGATGAAAATACCATCGCGATCACACTGTCAAGACGCGGTGATGCAACGCTTCCACTCACGCGCTCCATCTTCGGCGTGATCGGCTCCGTCGCGTCCGCCCTGCGGCAGATCACGGAGGTGTGGCGCACCATCGTGAGTTCCTGGCAGAGATAATCCGCCATCTTTTCCTGGCAGAAGACGCAGCAGCCATTTTCCTTCATCAGAATATCCCCGATGCAGCTGCGCTCAATCCCCAGGTTCATGAGCGCCCCGAGATAATCCCGGTGCGTCAGCGCCTCACTGTAACGCAGGTTTGCCGGAATGACCTCCAACACGGCAATCGGAAGTCCAAACTCCTCATCATCATACGAAGCCAAAAAACAAAGAAGTTTGCGCTCTGCGCCCTCAAAGCCACCCGTCAGGCAAGTCCGCACCGGCGGCAGCGTCTTCTCGATCGAGTGAAAGATCGTCTGTTCATTTAACGACAAAAAGCCGGTACTTGTCTGTATATCGCGCTGATAACAGAGTCCGGCCAGTTCTATCATTCTCTTTTTTAAAAGCTGTTCTTCTTTTTCCTGCAGCATCGCGTGTTTCTACTCCTGTTCGAAAGTGCTTATATAAAGTGTGCTCCTACCGGAGAGCCTGTATACAATCAGAAATCACACAAATTTCCGATTGTATAATAAATACTCCCAGGTTCAGATATATAGCGAACCTGGGAGTATATCAGTATCAGAAGTGGAGATTCATCCCGGAAACATTCATGGAACCGTCTGCTAAGAGTTCGGGAAAGTCGCCGGACAGCTCAACCGATGACGGTGTCGCAATAAAGATGTAATTGGAAATCTTCTGGAGATTTCCATCCATCGAATAGGTTGCGCCACAGGTAAAATCAATGATACGCTGTGCAACCTCCATGTGGATTCCTTCCATATTTAAAACAACAGCTTTTCCAGCCAGCAGGTAATCGCAAATCTCTCTCGTATCCTCCATGGAAGTAGGTTTGATCAGAGATACTTCCATGCTGCGGCGCATCTGCACTACCTTGTTGTTAGAGGAACGTGGCAGAAAACGCGGCTTAGATTCCTCCTCGTGGCGGTAATCATCCATCTCTTCGTCCCTCTTGCCGAAAGAACGCTTCTTAATCACCGGTTTTTCTTCTTCGTAATCTTCCTCATCGAAGTAATCGTCATCATTCTCTGTGAGACGCATTGTATCCATTAATTTGTTCAGAATACTCATAACCCTATTTCTCTCCTATCTTTGCCCTGGTTCCAAAAATGCCCGTACCGACTCTTACCATAGTTGCACCTTCTTCAATCGCTGTCTGATAGTCTCCGGTCATTCCCATCGAAAGGACATTCATAGTAACATTATCAATGTTTTTCCGTTTCATGTCAACATATAATTCATATAATTTTTTAAAAACACCACGATTTTCTTCCGAATTCTCTACAAATGGTGCAATCGTCATAAGTCCCTGTATGTGGACATGCGGGTACTTTGCAATTTCGCGTGCCGCTTCCTCGACTTCTTCCGGGGCAAAACCAAATTTGGACTCTTCTCCGGCGACATTGACCTCAAGAAGAATAGAAACGTCCAGATCACGTTTGACCGCTTCTTTTTCGATCTGCTCTGCCAGTCCCACCGTATCGACGGAGTGAATCAGAACTGCCTTGTCAATTACCTGACGGACTTTATTTTTCTGTAAATGTCCAATCATATGCCAACGGATATCAGACGGCAGCTGCGGTTCCTTCTCCAGAATCTCCTGCACCTTGTTTTCGCCGAAATCTCTGGTGCCGGCATCATATGCCTCTTGAAGCATCGGCACCGGTTTTGTCTTACTGACCGCGATCAGCGTGACATCCTCCACCTTCCGTCCGCTCCGCTCGCAGGCGTTCCGTATATTCTGACGTACTTCTTCTAACTGTTTCTGAACCATATGTGATACACCTTCCTTATCTCTATATTTTGGAAATATCATTACTGATATACGATCTGGCCATCCGATACGGTACTGGCATCCAACACGATATGGTCATAAACCGATAATCCATATTTGGTTCCTTTTTCTACAATGTAATATTCACCGCTATTTGCAAGTTCTTTCACCTGCTTGAACACCGCGTATCCCTTATTAATATTGTAAGCACCTGTCAGCTTTGCCGTCGGTCCTACCTGGAAGCGCTCGTTTGAATCCGGCTTCACCAGATAATCGCCGCTCTTTAACAGCCCATCGTCGCTCTTCTCGACATAATAATACTCATCGGTCGAGCTGTAAATCTCCGGCGTGACAAATTCAATCGACGCCTTTCCGCCTTCGCCGTAAACTTCTTTATTGAAGCCAGCCTCATCTTCAGTAGCGTTGCCGCCCGTTGTCATATAGTCAACTGGAATGGTATAAAATTCCTTCTCCATCACCGATGATACCGGAATTTTAAGTCCCTGCGTTTCCTCGCTGGAGATCTCGAAGGTCATAAAACGCTCGGATTCAAACTGGATCATGTAACGGTCCAGATCCAGGCGTCCATACAGATTGCCATCGGAACCGGTAAACATCGAATAATTTCCCCGGAATTTCATATCACTTCCCAACGGCTCGATCGTCAGTGTATCTTGATCGGCAAACTGCTCTTTATCCTTGTCATCCATCTGAAACACGATACTCCAGTTCTCCGATGTGATGATCTTGTACACCGGCGTGCCCGCCTCGATCAGTTCCCCAGCTCGTCCCACCTGCCGCGTATATTGACTCCGGTCAAACGAATCCGCCGTCACCTCCTCCGGCGCAACTCCCTCAAAAGAATCGGTCACATAGGAAATAATACCCGGCTGGGGCGTCGATATCTGTTTGTAATTGATACCCTGTGCCTGAAGCTGTGCATCCATATCGCCCAGCGCATTGAAATTCATATACTCTGCAACCGAAGCCTGCAAAGAATATTTGGCGTCGTAGACGCTTTCAAAGCGCTGATCGTTGTAGGATAAACAGAACGAACTGAGTTGTTTCTTCAAATCAGCCAGATTTTCTGCTGACAGGGACATCCCAGAGGACTGATTTTCTTCCAAAAATTTCCCCAGCTCGCCGGTCTCATCTAGCGAATAGACGCGCGATCCAGCGCCTGCCCGCTTTCCCTCGCGCACATAATAGTTGACGTACCCGGTCTGCGGTGCATTTTCCACTGTCTCATCCCGAAACAGGATTCCGTTGTATTCTTTATTATTTACAATACTTCCCTCGACGACCTCATAAAACTGGACGTGATCCCGCCTGAGATATGTGTAGACACTGAAAGAAAGATAGACGAAAATCATGGCAAAAATGATCATGCCTACATTGATATTCAATGGCTTTCTGTAGCGTACAATTTTCTTGTTTTTGGCCATGCAGCTCTATCCTCCCTTTTCCCGATGTACTTCTCTGGCAGCTGTTTCTGCAGTTTCACAGTTACCAGACAAAAATCCACGCAAATTTTTCTCCGGCCATGGACTTTTGCAATATTCTGTATAGCCCAACGTACAGCCTTTATTATACGAGTGAATTGTCCAAATTTCAAGATCAATTCATCCCGTCAATTATACAGAATCATCCATAATCTGCAGATGCCAGAAGGAGCGGCAGGGAGTATCGCCCGCATTCCGCATCGTGTGATAGAGATTCGGCTTGATATAGATCGAATCGCCCGGTCCTAAGAGATAAACCGTTCCATCCAGATTGACCTCCATCTTGCCTTCCAGAATGACTCCGACCTCCGCGTATGGATGCAGCCCCCAGGACGGCGGTGTATCTTTTGTCTCTGGATCATAGGTGGAAAACTCATAAATACCGCGTTTCTTTCCAAAATCCAGACGGCGAATTTGAAGCTTGTACTCATCATATTCATATAACTGCTGCTCCTCCTGGCGGATCAGGGTTCTCTCCTCGCCGGAAGGACTGAGCAGATCCCGGATCGAAATACCAAGCGCCACGCAGATGCGCTGCAGATTGCTCAGCGTCGGGCTTGCCTGGTTCCGCTCCAGATTGCTCAGATATCCCACTGACAGATCGGTAAACTGGGACAGCTTCTGGATCGTGATAGATTTACTCTTGCGAATCTCCTTGATCCGCTGTCCAATATTCTCCACTTCTTCAAATTCCATGCAATCCCTCCGAACATTTTATTTTTACGGTTCTGCTATTTTTCATTGTGCGTTCCGTTTTTTCCATGCCGCCTCGATCTGATCGAGCGCCTGTGCAATCACACTGCGCGAACTTCCCAGATTAAAGCGCATAAATCCAGATCCCTGCTCACCCGAATGCGTGCCCGGATCCAGCCATACCTTCGCGTCATCCGAGAAGAATGCCATCAATTCATCATCCGTCATCCCCAGTTCACGGCAATCCAGCCATGCCAGATACGTTCCCTCCGGTTCTACCAGTTGAATCTGCGGCACACGGTTTT
>NZ_FR895016.1:13195-18553 GCF_000434655.1 Clostridium sp. CAG:43
GTGCCAGATTGCCAGCCAGATAGCCGATAAGCTGATCCAGCCATTCCCCGCCGCCTTCATACGCTGCACGGCAGGCGAACAATCCCAGACGGTTCATATTTTCCTGACCAACATCCAGCAGCTCCGACCGGAATTTACGCCGCATCTCCGGATCCGGGATAAAGAGGTTTGATGTCGCCATGCCAGCCAGATTAAAAGTCTTGCTCGGCGCTGTACACATCATCGAATGAAGGCATGCTTCCTCTGAAATCGACGCATACGGAGTCTGCTCATGCCCCTGCCATACAAAATCGCCATGGATCTCGTCGCTGATCACGTATACATGGTGGCGCAGGCAGATGTCAGCCAGTGCGGTCAGCTCTTCCCTCGTCCAGACACGGCCAACCGGATTGTGCGGATTACATAAAATCATCAGTTTGACATGCTCATCCAGTACCTTCTGCTCCAGATCTTCCAGATCCATCTCATAATGTCCATCTTTTAAAACCAGCGGATTCTCCACCAGCGTCCGCTTATTGCGGAGGATCGCCCGGCTGAATGGATGGTAGACCGGCGGCTGGATCAACACCGCATCGCCCTCCTGGGTAAAAGCCCGCACTGCGATCGAGAGTGCAAACACGATACCTGGCGTGCAGGTCATCCACTCCGGCTGCAGAGTCAGGTGATGGCGTTTCTGATACCACGCTGCCACCGCATCAAAGTACGACTCATCTGCCCGGCTGTAACCGAAAATCCCGTGATCCACTGCCTTTTTCAGCGCCTCAACCACGCTGTCCGGCGATCGAAAATCCATATCCGCCACCCAGAGCGGCAGAATATCATCCGCTTTCCCATTTTCTTTCTTAAAATCATGCTTGATCGACCAAGTATGGGTCCGATCGATCGGTGTGTCAAAATCGTACTGCATAGAAAATCCACCTTTCTGTTATATATCGTTAAAATTTTCCAAATTCAGCCATAATTTCAAAAAAATTCTAACTAATATTTTACACCAGTCGGCGATCAATGTCTACAATTACTCCCTCAATTAGCAAAAAAACTAAGAAGCTGACGGGGACAGGGCGGTCTGGCTTTCAGCTTATCAAATTGTACGCATTTTGAGCACAGATGTCCGAATGAGGCGGATGTAAGTCCGCATCAGGCGAGCATCTGTAGCGAAAGCAAGCGAACAATGATAAGTCTGAGAAGCCAGGCTGTCCTGTCCCCGTCAGCTTCGACGCCTTCACGAATCTATTTAATTTACTTTACCATATGACAAGCCACAAAATGTCCCGGCGTCACTTCCCGGAGTTCCGGCAGCTTCGCCCTGCACTCCTCCGTTGCATACGGACATCTCTCGGCAAAACGGCAGCAGTCCTTCGGGTTGATCGGGCTTGGAATCTCGCCCTTGACCATGATACGCTTCTTCTCACGCACCAGCTTCGGATCCGCAACTGGAATCGAGGACAGAAGCACCTGCGTGTACGGATGCAGCGGGTGTGCATACAGCTCTTCGGAATCGGCAAATTCAACCATCGTTCCCAGATACATAACGATGACACGGTCGGAAATGTATTTGACAACGCTCAAGTCATGCGCGATGAAGAGATAGGTCAGTCCCATTTCTTCCTGCAGTTCCTTTAACATATTTAAAACCTGCGCCTGGATTGAAACATCCAGTGCGGAGATTGGCTCGTCGCAGATCACAAACTCCGGTTCGACCGCTAATGCCCTGGCAATACCAATTCTCTGTTTCTGACCGCCGGAGAACTCATGCGGGAAACGGGACATATGGTCGCGGTTCAGACCGACGCGCTTCAGGATCGCCTCTACCTTCTGATCCACATCCTTGTCCGTCGCCAGTCCATGCAGTTTCATGCCGGAACCGATGATATCCTTGACCGTCATACGCGGGTTCAGGGAAGAATGCGGATTCTGGAAGATCATCTGCACGTTCTTGCGGAATGCTTTTTCCTCTTCACGGGTGTATTTAAAAATATCTTTTCCTTTATAGGTGATCGTGCCTGCTGCCGGCTCATACAGCTTTACCAGGCACCGTCCCGTCGTGGACTTGCCGCATCCGCTCTCACCTACCAGCCCCAACGTTTCCCCTTTATAAATCGTAAAATGCACGTGATCAACTGCTTTCAGCACTTTTCCCCTGCCGACGTTGAAATACTGGCAGAGATCCGTGACCTGGAACAGGGGTGTGCTCCTATCAATTCGTTTTGCCATGGTGTCCCCTCCGTTTCTCTTCCGGCAGAGCCGCAACATTTTCCTCTTCTTCCTGTTTCTGCGCCTCAGTCAGCCCTTTCATGATATCCACCTTCGGCGCATACTCATGCTGCAGCCAGCACGCACAGGTATGTTCGTCTGAAAGCCTGTGAAATTCCGGCTGTTCTTCATAACAGACCTTCATCGCAAACTCACAGCGCGCTGCAAACGGGCATCCTTTCGGCGGTGCAAACAGATCCGGCGGAGTTCCATCGATCGGCACCAGCTTCTGATTTTTGGAGGTATCCAGCGTAGCGATTGATTTGATGAGACCTGCCGTGTACGGATGTGCCGTCTCATAGAAGATCTCATCAACCGTTCCTTTTTCAGCCACCTTGCCGCCATACATAACAAGCACGCGGTCGCACATCTTGGCGATAACTCCGAGATCGTGGGTAATCAGGATAATCGAGGTGTTCATCTTATCGCGCAGTTCCTTCAGAAGATCCAGGATCTGTGCCTCGATCGTTACGTCCAGCGAGGTCGTCGGCTCATCGGCGATGATGATGCTCGGCTTGCCGACCAGCGCGATCGCGATCATGACACGCTGCTTCATACCGCCGGACAGCTCATGCGGATACTGTTTATAACGGCGCTCCGGCTCATTAATGCCGACCAAACGCAGGATCTCCAGCGCCCGTTCCCTGACTTCTGCCCGGGTCATCCCTTTCCGTCCGACAAAAACCTCCTCGATCTGTTTTCCAACCGTCATGGTCGGGTTTAACGAGGTCATCGGATCCTGAAAGATAAATCCAATCTCCACACCGCGGATCTTCCGCATCTCGCGGTCTGTCTTGGTGATGATCTCCTCGCCTTTATATTTGATCGAACCGCCCTCAAAAAATCCCGGCGGCTCCGGGTTGAGCTTTAAAATGCACTGGGAGGTAACGCTCTTGCCGCATCCGCTCTCGCCTACAATTCCAAGAATCTCGCCTTCGCGTACATTAAAACTGACATCCCGGACGGATTTTACCACGCCGCCGTATGTATGGAACGAGAAGGTCAGATTCTTGATTTCCAGTATATTTTTAGCCATTGTCTCCTACCTCCTATTCCGTTCCTCTCAATCTCGGGTCAAATGCATCCCGCAGGCCATTTCCGAGCTGGTTGAGCGCCAGTACAGTTGTACAGATAAAGAATGCCGGCACGTACAGCATATGCGGCGCTGCCGTCATCATACGGGTTCCCTCTTTCGCAAGGACACCCCAGCTTGCCTGCGGCGGGGAAATGCCGAGACCGATATAACTCAAGAACGCCTCCTGGAAGATGGCGCTCGGGATTGCCATTGTCAGGTTTGTGATCAGAAGACCCATTATATTCGGGATGATCTCACGCACGATGATGGTGAACGCCGACTCGCCCATGACGCGGGCTGCCAGTACGAAATCCTGCTCTTTCAGGCGGTATACCTCGCCTCTGGTGAAACGGCAGGTTCCCGTCCATCCAACGATAACCATTGCAATGATTAAGCTCTTAACGCCGGAGCCTAATACTACCATAACCAAAATACAGACGATCAGGGATGGGATACCATAAATAACATCGATGATACGCATGACGATCATATCAAACTTGCCGCCATAATAGCCGCAGAAACCGCCCAGCACCGTACCAATTACTGTATTTAAAAGGGCTGCCAGAAGACCGATCGTCAAAGAAACACGTGCGCCCATCCAGACACGTACCCAGAGGTCACGCCCCAGAGAGTCGGTTCCCAGCCAATGAGCTGCTGAAATCCCTTTGCTCATCGAATAGGCATCCTGCTGGTCAAATCCGTAGTGGCTGAACATCGGTGCAAAGATCGCTAACAGTCCATATGCAATCAACAGAATCAGACTGAAATATGCCGCCTTATTCGTCCGGATTCGTCTCCACGCCTCCTGCCAGAAGGTCAGGCTCGGCCGGGAGATCGATTCCATTTTTTCAATATTTTTACCTACCATCTCAAACTTGTCGCGGGTAATCGTGTGTCCGTCTGCCAAGTTTTCGGATGTGCCTGCTGCTGCGCCGGAACCCTCAGAAGGCAGCACATTTCCATCTTTTATTTTCATCTCACCCATACTGCCACCTACTTTCCGCCGATCCGCACTCTCGGGTCGATCACGCCATACAAAATATCAACTACCATGTTACAGAATACAAGGAATGTGCCATAAAACGCTGTCATGCCAAGGATCAGGGAGTAATCGTTGTTCTGCACACTCTCAACATAATATTTACCCATGCCAGGAATCGCAAACAGGGACTCAATAACGAATGTGCCGGTCAGAACGGCTGCTACCGTCGGACCGAGGATCGTGACAACCGGCATGATCGCGTTCCGGATCTGATGCTTCCAGGTCACACGGAACTTGGAAATCCCCTTCGAGCGCGCCGTCTTGATATAATCCTGCTGGACCACCTCCAGCATACTCGCACGCATGATACGCGAGACGGACGCCATCGTGTAGAATCCAAGTCCGATCGACGGCAGGATCGTGTACGAAAAGCCCTTGTACTGCGCGATCGGGAACAGTCCCCATTTGACTGCAAAGAAATGCTGCAGCAGTGCGCCCATGATAAAGTCCGGGACACTTGTACCAAATACAGCTACAATTACAAAAATTAAATCAATTTTATTGCCACGGTTTAATGCAGAAATAATACCAAATACAAGACCAAAGGAAATCGCAAAACATAATGCGCGGATACCAAGGTCTGCCGAATACGGAAATGCGCCTGCTAAAAGGTCATTGACGGTACGGCTCGGATATTTGGTAGAAAAACCGAAATTTCCATGAATCAGATTATTCAGATATGTCAGATACTGCTGGAGTAAAGGTTTATCGAATCCGTAGTAGGCACTTAAATTGGCCTTTGCGGTTGCTGACATTTTCGGGTCATTGAACGGTCCGCCCGGCATCAGCCTTGCCAGGAAAAATACAACGGATACGAGAACAAACACAGTCACAATGGATATTCCCACCCGCTTCAGTATATATTTTTTCATAGGTTCACGCTCCTTTAACTACGGGAACATCCCAAATCCGGTTGTTCCGGCCGCCGGTTACGGCTCATTCATCCGCCAAGCAGCCACCGGATATGTACTGCGCTTCAGAAATCCGG
>NZ_FR895017.1:0-17040 GCF_000434655.1 Clostridium sp. CAG:43
CCGGGCGCGGTCCCGGCGGCGGACTCCATGGACGGCGCTCCTGCGCGGTCAGATTCGGCTCATCCGCCTCCCACACCATATATCCAGCGTTTCCGCCCTTCTGTTCGCCCCGAAGTGGTCCATACCATACATCATTTCCAGGAAGATGCGGCTGTATGCTGGTTCCCGCCAGATTCTCTTCTCTTTCTCCACCAGGAGAATCTATTTTCAGGGAATTTTCCACCATCGCCGTTCCTTCTTCTGTGGATACGGTGCCCACGTCCGCCGCCTTCATATAGGTCGTCAGTGTATCCGTCCTTTCCGTTCCAGCCGGATAAACTTTCTGCCATTTTTCCAGTGCCCGTTTTGTCAGTTTTTCCAGAAAGATCCGATCCGGATATTCATCATAGATGGGACTCCCCTCATACTCCAGCTCATCACAGACTGCTTCCACGCAAAGCTGCATCTGCTTACATGCAGCCGGATAAAGACTCTTAAAATATGCAAAATCCTGCATCGGACTGCCATTCCCCCTTAATTCAAGGCTTACATGGTATCCTATGCAGGATTTATGCGTATCATGTTATTCTCACGTACCGTTTTTCACGTTATCCTCTGCACAGCCGAATCAGCTGTTCCATTTCGCAGTATCGTTCTCATGATGTTTTATCTTTTTAAATAATTCTGTTTCTTTAAACTGTTCCTCAAATTATCAAAACAGTTTTTCCGGGTACACGCCCTCACGGATCAGCGCCCGGATCGACTCCGTCACGCTCTCCTTATCCTCACGGTAGGTCACACCAAACCAGCAGTCGTGCGTCTCCAGAAGTTTCACCCTTGCGCGCCCGTCGTGGATCATCTGATCGATGATCGTCGGAAGCAGGTACTCCGACTTCACGTCGCCCTCTTTCAGCCCCGCAAGAAACTCTGGAAATCCTTTTTCCAGCTCCTCCACAAAGCCCGGTGTGAGTCCCCACATATTCATCGATACATGCTGGTTCTCCTGAACCGAAACCGGATTCCCCTCTTTGTCCGTCGCCGTCATGCCGTCCGCTGTCTTCTGGATATTGTAGGTTTCGGTTACGCGTTTTAAAATCTCTCCCTCGCCCACCTCACAGACGCCGCGTGTCACGCCGCCGTTCTCGCTGAGCGTATTTGCCAGAATAAAGCCGCCCATGCAGATATCATACACCGGTGCGTTCACGTCCATCTGTTCCACCATGTATGTATGAATCTTTCGGAACACTTCTTTTCCATAATAATCATCCGCATTGATCACCAGGAATGGCTCTTCGACCAGTCCGCGGATGCTCAAAATCGCCTGTCCAGTTCCCCACGGTTTTTTCCGGTCTGCCGGGACACTGAATCCCTCCGGTACATCCGAAAGCTCCTGGAATGCGTATGTCACCGGCGCAATCTTCTCAATCCGGTTCCCGATCACTTCTTTGAAGTCCTCCTCCAAATCATGACGGATCACAAAGATAATCCGGTCAAATCCAGCTTCCAGCGCGTCATGGATGGAGTAATCCATAATGATCTCCCCATTCGGACCCACCGGCTCCAGCTGTTTGATCCCTCCGCCAAAACGGCTTCCGATTCCGGCTGCCATAATGACAAGTGCTGTTTTTTTCATCTTCCCTCTCCTCGTCCGTATATTTTCTGCCATCTGAACATTATGTAAACAACAACATTTTTACTGCAATCGTATGTCCAGTATAGCACAGAACCCCTGTGGTTGCAATCATCCACAGAGGTTCCCATTTCCACAATTAAATGCGAAGCCACGGCAAATTCCGTTACTGGGCACGTATGCGTGAACAGTAACTATCAGGGAGCACTTAATGGAACAGCGCCGTCACATTCGCCACTTCCTCCGCTGCCGCCGCACGCGTCAGGGACGATAAATCATAGAAGCAGTAACCGCTCACCTGTCCGGTTGCCCGTCCAGTCTGCACCTCGCGCTTCATGATATCATGATACCGCTGCCACTCCGGCACCTCGTTGCCGTCCACTGCATCTGTTCCGGTCTTATAGAGCGCCAGACCGACATACAGCTTCACATTGCCCTTCTTTTTCAGCGTCACCCACTCATTCAGGCAGTTTGCAAACGCATAGCCCGCTGCCTGGCCGTTCTGCTTCGCCTCAAATCCCCAGTAAATCTGCGGCATCAGGTAATCCACATAGCCGCTCTGGGTCATCCACGCATCCACATCTGTAAACTGGCGGGTATCTTTTCGGAGGTTCTGTAAATACCCCTCCGGGCTGATACCGAACAATGCCTGCGGACGGATCGACTTGACCACACTGTAAACGCCCCTTACCAGCTCATTGACATTATTCCGTCTCCACGCCGCCACACTCAGCGATGTGCCGCCCGCCTGGTACTCCGGATAATCAAACCATGTTTCCGCCTTGCTGTCATCGAGATTCGGATAGAAATAATCATCAAAATGGATGCCGTCCACCTCATAATTCGTCACGATCTCTTTCACACCGTCAATAATCAGCTGGCGCACCTGCGGAATCGCCGGATTGTAATAATACTCACCATTCTGGCACAATACCCACCGGTCATTCGAACTGTCCCCGTCCTTCGCCCACGCGATCGCCGGATTTGACGCACACAGATCCGAATAACGGTTCAGATACCCCGTGATCCGGTACGGATTGATCCACGCATGAAGCTGCAGGCCCCGCTGATGCGCCGCCTGCACCGCATATGCCAGCGGATCATACCCCGGATTCTTTCCCTGTTTTCCAGAGGCAAATTTCGACCACGGGAAATACTGTGACGGATACATCGCATCTCCATCCGGGCGAACCTGTAGGAAAACCGCATTCAACCCCTTCTGTACACAGAGATCCAGTGTCTGATCCATCGCTTTCTTATATCCAGCCTCATCCTTCGCCCATCCATTCCAGTCCAGATACGAAACCCAGACACCTCTCATCTCTCCACTTCCAGGACTGCCGCCCGATACCGGACCCGCATACGCCTTCGAAACCGGCAGGAACAACATCCCCACCGCCAAAAGAAATGCTGCCACCCAGCCAATCGCCCTCTGTACCTGCTTTGCCATGCAAAATTCCTCCCCTCATTTCCTCCTATTCTACCAAATATTTCCAATAAATACTTTACTTTTTTCTGTCTCTTTTATTTTTCCAATACACAGGGACGAGCCCGCGAGGTCCGAACCGCCTTTCATATATCTTTGTACGCATCTTGAACACAGGTGTCCGAACAGGGCGGACGCAGTCCGTCATGGGCGAACATCTGTAGTGAAAGCAAGCGAACAAAGGTATATCGAAAGGGCGGTTCGAACCTCGTGGGCTCGTCCCGTCATTTTCACAACTATGTGCAAAAAACCTCTCCTGACAGCCCTAAAGCCGCCAGAAGAGGCATTTTCATCATCACGAACAAAGCTCCCGCTTCTCCTTATAATGATGCTTCTCCTCCAGCATCATATCCTTCACCTTCATCAGGCGGATCTGCGTGCTTCTCTCATTTTCATCCAGCTTCATCGTAATATATTTGATATTTTTGCGCGCCTCCGGAATAATTACGTGTTCCAGCGCATTGACTCTCCGGCGCGTTTTCTCGATCTCGGCTGCCATGAGCTGGCAGGCTTTCTCTGTCTCGGACAGCCGCAGCATATCCGGCAGAATGTCCGCCAGCGACTTGACTGCCCCGTCCAGATCGCTCGAAGTAAACGCAAATCCATACGAGTAAATATCGTTCTCATCCGCCGTCCGGGTCTTATAATGGAACACCGGAATATCGACGCTCATTACGTTTTTCTTGTCTGCTTCCAGATAAACCGCCTGTTTCGGCGCGGCAAGCGCGGTATTTAACGCCTGCTCGGACATCCCGGCTTTAGCGATGACGAAATTCACATTCGCACTCCGGATGCCCGCCTCCACTTTCTGGCGCAGCGCCATATTTTCCCGGACCAGATCCAGGAACTGGCGCATCAGCTCATCCCGCTTATCCTTCAGCAGTTTATGCCCCCGCGTGGCTGTCGCCAGCTTCTTTTTCAGCCTCGTAAGCTCCATTCGGGTCGGGTTGACCTGTGTCGATGCCATGCGTACCACCTCTCTCCTGCAATCACTTTGTCACGACAGATCCGCCAGCTCCCGCAGCCGCGTTATGACACGCCACTTTCGTTTTCAAGCGCATCCGCCATGCACAGGCATTTTTACTCTTTCCCATAATACAGATCCAGATACTTCTCATCGATACGTTTCAGCTCGCTTCTCGGCAGGATGGAAAGCAGTTTCCAGCCAATCCGCAGCGTCTCCTCGATATCGCGGTCCGTATTGTAGCCCTGGGAAACATATTCTTTTTCAAAGGCGTCCGCAAATTTTGCATAGATTAAGTCAACATCGGACAATGCCGCCTCGCCCAGGATCACCATGAGTTCCTTCGCTTCCTTGCCGCGCGCATACGCCGCAAAGAGCTGGTTTAAGGTGTTCGAATGGTCGGCACGCGTCTTGCCCTCGCCGATTCCCTTATCTTTCAGACGGGACAGCGACGGAAGTACGTCAATCGGCGGTGTGATGCCCTTGCGGTACAGATCACGGCTTAAGATAATCTGTCCCTCGGTAATATATCCGGTTAAGTCCGGGATCGGGTGCGTCTTGTCATCCTCCGGCATGGTTAAGATCGGAATCATCGTGATCGAACCATTCTTGCCTCTCTGGCGTCCGGCTCTCTCATACAGGGATGCAAGATCCGTGTACATATAACCCGGATAACCACGGCGTCCCGGAACTTCCTTGCGGGCAGCCGAAATCTCTCGCAGCGCATCCGCGTAGTTCGTGATATCCGTCAGGATAACGAGAACGTGCATATTTTTCTCAAATGCCAGATACTCGGCAGCCGTCAGCGCCATACGCGGGGTCGCGATACGCTCAACCGCCGGATCGTTTGCCAGGTTGATAAACAGGACGGTACGGTCGATCGCGCCCGTCTCCTTAAAGCTCTCGGTAAAGAAATGCGCTTCCTCAAAGGTGATACCCATCGCCGCAAAGACAACGGCAAACGGTTCGTCCGTGCCGCGCACCTTCGCCTGTCTCGCAATCTGGGCTGCCAGATTCGCATGCGGCAGACCGGACGCCGAGAAAATCGGCAGTTTCTGACCGCGGACCAGTGTATTCAGACCATCGATCGCGGAAACACCCGTCTGGATAAACTCCTGCGGATAGCTTCTCGCCGCCGGGTTCATCGGCAGACCATTGATATCGCGGCGTTCCTCCGGCAGGATCTCCGGACCGCCGTCGATTGGATTGCCCAGACCGTCAAAGACGCGTCCCAGCATATCCTCCGATACGCCAAGTTCCATCGTTCTGCCTAAAAAACGCACCTTACTATTTGAAAGGTTGATACCCGTGGAACTCTCAAAAAGCTGTACCAGCGCATTGCCGCCGTCGATCTCCAGCACCTTGCAGCGTCTCTTTTCGCCGCTCGCCAGCTCGATCTCACCCAACTCATCATAGGTAACATTTTCCACGCCCTGCACCAGCATCAGAGGACCTGCAACCTCCTGTATGGTTCTATATTCTTTCGGCATTTAGAATGCCCCCTTTCCAGCCGCATCGGCAACCTCTTTCGCAAGTTCATCGAGGACCGCCTGATACTCTTTCTCCACGTCTTCTGCCTTCGTATATTTAAAACGTCCGATCTGCTCGCGCACCGGCATCTTGATGAGATTCTGGATGGAAGCGCCGCTTTCCAGCGCTTTCTTCGACTGCTCATAGAACGCCAGCACCAGCTTCATCATGCGGAACTGTTTCTGCAGTGGTGTATACGTGTCAATCTCATGGAAGGAGTTCTGATGCAGGAAATCCTCACGGATCGAGCGCGCCGCTTCCATTTTCAGGCGGTCGATCGGGGACAGTGCATCCATGCCGACCATCTTTACGATCTCCTCCAGCTCTGCCTCTTCCTGCAGAAGGCTCATAAGACCCTGGCGGCAGCTCATCCACTCATCCGATACATTCTCATCAAACCATTTTCCCAGATTGTCCACATACAGGGAATAGCTGGTCAGCCAGTTGATCGCCGGGAAATGGCGCTTGTATGCCAGCGCTGAATCGAGTCCCCAGAATACCTTGACGATACGCAGCGTCGCCTGGGAAACCGGCTCGGAAATATCGCCGCCTGGCGGGGATACGGCTCCGATTGCGGACAGCGCGCCCTCGCGTCCGTCCCTGCCAAGGCAGATGACATGACCGGCACGCTCATAGAACTGTGCCAGACGGCTTCCTAAGTAGGCCGGATAACCTTCCTCGCCCGGCATCTCTTCCAGACGTCCCGACATCTCTCGCAGCGCCTCCGCCCATCGGGAGGTGGAATCCGCCATCAGTGCCACCGAATAACCCATGTCGCGGAAATACTCTGCGATCGTGATACCCGTGTAAATCGATGCCTCGCGGGCTGCTACCGGCATATCCGAAGTATTGGCAATCAGCACGGTCCGCTGCATCAGGGAGTGCCCGGTCTTTGGATCCTTTAACTCCGGGAACTCATTTAAAACATCCGTCATCTCGTTGCCGCGCTCACCGCAGCCGATGTAAACAACAATGTCCGCTTCCGCCCATTTCGCCAGCTGGTGCTGGATGACGGTCTTGCCGCTTCCGAACGGTCCCGGTACGGCTGCCACGCCGCCCTTGGCGATCGGGAAGAATGCGTCAACGACACGCTGTCCGGTAATCAGCGGTTTTACCGGCGGCAGCTTCGTCTGGTACGGACGTCCGCGCCGAACCGGCCATTTCTGCATCATTGTAAGCTCTTTTTCGCCGTTTTCCGTCTCAATGACCGCTACAGTTTCCTCCACCGTAAATTCACCGCTCTTGATCTCTTTGACGGTACCTTTTACACCATACGGCACCATAATCTTATGCTCAATGATCAGCGTCTCCTGCACGGTACCGATGATGTCGCCTGCTTCCACGCTGTCGCCCGCTTTCACGGTCGGCACAAACTGCCATTTCTTATCACGCTTTAAAGACGGAACCTCAACGCCGCGCTTTAAGTTGTTGCTGCCCGTCTCCTTCATGATATCGTCCAGCGGCCGCTGGATTCCATCGTAGATACTCGTCAGGAGTCCCGGTCCCAGTTCAACCGAAAGCGGCACATCCATCGACTCTACCGGCTCGCCAGGTCCTAAACCGGAAGTCTCCTCATATACCTGAATCGACGCTTCATCTCCGTGAATCTCTATGATCTCGCCAATCAGACGTTCGTCGCTGACGCGGACGACGTCAAACATATTGGCATCCCGCATCCCGCTGGCGATAACCAGCGGTCCTGCTACCTTCTTTATCGTTCCTTTGCTCATTGGAAGGTTTCACCCACCTTTCTATCATGCATCTCCAAACAGAATATCCGATCCAACTGCCTGTTCCACCGAATGCTTGACCGACTCCACGCCTTTTCCCGTATTCCCGGAAATCCCCGGAATCAGGATCACGGACGGAAGCGGCTGTTCCCGGTAGCGGTCGATAGCTGTCTCAATCCCGGCAGCCGCCGCCTCGGTGATATAGATCACCGCGTAGGAACCAGAAGCCAGTTCCAGAAATACTTTCTCCGTCTCTTTTACATCGGACACCGGAAATGTCTCCAGTCCCAGCGCCGCAAATCCGTAGATGCTGTCGTAATCTCCGACTACTGCAACCTTATACATACATCTCCCTTATCCTTTCCCGAATCTGTTCCTCCTCAAGACCGTTCAGACGGGCGGTCAGGATGATACGGACCGTTTTAATCTCATTTTCCTTCGCCAGCACATAGGCAACCAGCGGTCCCGCCGTAAACGGGTTGTATTTCTGCGGCTTGATCGTCTCGATCAACTGATTGTCACACCACCGCTCAAACGCCGACGGCGATTCCTTTAATGCCTGCGCGCCGCCCGCATAGCGGGTTCCTTCCAGATACTCGCAGATCGCGCCGGCGCCGCCAAGAGCCGCCTGTGACAGGCGCTCGATATTCAAGCTATCGCACGGTGCCATCGCGCGCCGCATAAAATCCAGATGTTTTCCTGTCTTCTGGGATCGCACCGCTATCTTGATATCCGCCACCGCGACCGTCGTCTCGGCATAATCGCGGATGATCGCGTCGGACGCATTCTTTCCGCACTCATAGATAGCTGCGAGCGCCGCCCGGTCAACGATGATATCGCAGAGCTGCCCGTCGCTCGTGTGCAGAAATGTCTCGCTGGCTTCCTTCGCCGCCTCCCGCATATGTGCCGGAAGCGCCTGCCAGTCCTTCTCCGCCACGATCTTCGCCATCCGCACGCCGTCCACCTCGCAGTCGTCAAAATAGACATTGCCGTGGCTGCCCGGCGCCGCCGCATCCTTGATCGCCGCCTTTAAATTGTGGTAGAGATCCCCGTAGGAAAGCACTGCCAGGATCGCGTCGTCGCCCTTCAAAAGGTCGCGGACCGTCTCCCAGGTTTTCGTCTTCTCCCGGGTCAGGATCGCCTCCGCGCTGAGCGGTGTATCTGCATCCCCCCAGCCGTGTTCGGTCAGGAAACGCAGTGCCCCCTCGTAGCTTTTTACGGACAGCAGCTGTTCAATCTGTGCGGAGGAAAAAAGCCCATTTTCCAGTGCCCGGATCCGGGCGACCGCGTAGGCATATTTTGTATCAGACATATAAGCCCTCCTTACCTTCTCCCGCCGTTATCCAAACAGCATCGCATGTACCTTGTCCGCCAGCTCATCCCGCTGCGACGCAAACAACGCCCCGGCAGAACAATTTTCCTCGACACCGCCATACACCAGAACAAAGCCCCCGTCGATCTCCCTCGGTTCTTTTTTCAGTACCAGGCTTCCGCCCTTTTCCTGCGCCGTCTTCTCTATCTTTGCCGGAAAATCATCCGGCATCCGCTCTAAATCACGTTTTGAAACATAGATTTCTCCTGCCCGATCCGTCACGAACCGGGAAAGAAGCTGCTCCATCCATGCAAAATACGCCTCATCCGGCTTTGCCAGCAGCTCCTTGTGTGCCGCCGCAAGCATTTCCTCGATGATCGCCTGCTTTGCCGCAAGGATCGCCTGGCGCTTCTTTAGCGCCGCCGAAGAACGAAGTCGTTCCTCATAGCTTTTTTCACGCTGCGCCGCCGATTTCGCCTGCTCTTCCTCCAGCTTTTTTACCTTTTCACCGGCTGCCGCAAGGGTCGCCTCCGCTTCACCGGCTGCTTTTTCCTGAATCGCAAGCGATTCCTGCTTTGCATCGTCAAGGATCTGAGCAATAATCTTATCTAATCCATTCATACGCTTCACTCCTTAACTGATTTTGATTCTTTCCGCCATGCCAGATTACAGTGCATTGATTGCCAGAATCGAAACCAGAAGTGCCAGAATCGCATAGGTCTCAACCATCGCCGGGAACAGCATCGCTTTACCAAACTGTTCCGGTTTCTTCGCTACAATACCGATGGAAGCAACCGACGTTCTTCCCTGATGTCTCGCCGATACCAGACCAACCACGCCGATCGGAAGGCATGCTGCCAGATATAAGAGTCCCTGGGAGATCGACATGCTCATGTCAGCGCCGCCGCCAAGAAGACCAATCTTAGAAAGAGCGATGAAACCAACCAGCAGACCGTAGATACCTTGGGTACCCGGAAGCAGCTGGAGCAGAAGCACCTTCGCGAATTTATCCGGATCCTCGGTTACGACTCCGGCTGCTGCCTGACCTGCCACGCCTACTCCGTAGGCTGAACCCATACCTGCAAGAATAACCGCCACTGCAACTCCCAACAATGCAAATACAATTCCGCTCATATTTAATCCTCCTTGATTTCCACGTATTTTGTTATCTGCTTAAACGGACGGAAGGCCTTTCCGCCACCCTCATAGAATTTTCCGAAAAACTCGACGTACTGCAGACGGCAGGTATGCACATACGCGCCGAGCAGGTTGATCGCCAGGTTAAACAGGTGTCCAAAGCAGAATACCAGTATAAATACAATCACGCCAAATACATTATTTCCAACCATACTTCCCATCTGGTTGATAACCGATGCGATAACGCCGGTTGCCAGTCCGAGCGCCAGAAGGCGCGAGTAGGAAAGCACATCCGACACCCATCCGGTAATATTGTACAAATCATATGCGCCAAGCGCCAGCCGCAGGATCGGATTCTTCTTGTCGCGCGCCGACATCACCAGAATTCCCAGCGCGCCCGCGATCGCCATTCCCTTTGCCAGCGAATTAAGCACCGGCGGGAATACGATATTCATCTGCGCGATGGAACCAAACAGTTCCGTCGGAAGCAGCATCAGGATCAGCCCCAGAAGCAGGAGGTACCAGAGTACCACATCGCAGATAAAATCCACAACCTTGCCATCCTTTAAGAGCATATATCCTTTCAGTCCCAGCCCCAGAAATAAGTGAATCACGCCAAATAACATCGAATAAACCAAAAGCTTCATCGGGTCATTTAGCGGAACAAACCAGAGCGCCGGTATCGTCACCGTATGTCCAAAATATGTCCGGCTCACGATGTCCACCGCATCTCCGAAATAACCGCCAAACATGACGCCCCAGAACAGGGTCGAAAGTCCGCAGTACATAAAGAGCCGCAGTGATTTCCGCAGGTTTTCTTCCATCCTTGGGAATTTCTTAAGTGCCAGGAAGCACATCAAAAATACAATAAATCCGTATGCCGCATCTGAAAGCATCAGACCAAACAAAAATACATAGCACGCTGCCATGATGCCGGTCGGGTCCATCTCCCCCTTCGCCGGTAAACCAAAGGACGCGGTCACGCCCTCCGCCGACGCCGCGAAGGTTCCGTTGGAGAGAAGCACCGGTGCTTCCTCATCCTCCGGCACATCCGAACTTTCCACTGCAAGTTCAAACCGGCTATTCAGCTTCTCCTCCAGTCCTTTCGCATCGCGCTTCGGGATAAATCCCGTGATCATACACGTTTTTTCCGACTGTAAGATCTCGCCGAGCGCCTCATACTTCTGTGCCCTCAGGCGGTAATAGTCGGATAACAATTTCAAATCTTCCCGCGCCGAAGCGCACTGTTTCAGTTCTTCTTCCGTCGCTGCCGCGCGTCCCTCATGCTCTGCCGCCTGCGCTTTGAGTTTCTTAGCGTAAGCTGCCGGAACTTCCTCCACCGGACGCGCCGGACGGGCAAATCCAATCGACCGGAGTGCTGTCTCCAGCTTCTCCTCGTCCTCTTTCAGGCAAATTACCGCAATGCAGGTCTGGTCGGCGTCGCTTCCGACAACCTCCAGCTCCCATTTTTCAAGCTGCGGCTCCTGTTTTGCCACCGAAGCGTAAATTTCTTCCTGCGTATAAGCGCCTCCGCTGACCGCGCCGACTAAGATAGCACACCGTTTCGTCTCCTGATACGCAAGTGGAATCTCCAGCTTCTGCCACGGTTTCAGGCTTTCCGCCTCCGCCAGCAGTCTAAGCGCCGCAGTCTTTTCCTCCGTGATCTGCTTTTGCAGGTTCAAAATGCGTTCCGCCTGACCTAAAAGCGCCTCTGCGTTCGCCTCCGTCTCCCGGTACGCGCCTGCCTTTGCAAGCGGCTTTCCGGCAAGCCCAGCAAGCATCGATGTTTCCTCCGGAACCACCGCGGCAAGCACTTCCAATGCGCGGTCCGCCGTCGCCGCATTCCGCTCAAACTTCTGCCGATCCTCCAGCGTATCCGTCCGCTTAAATACCTCGTCCGGCTCCGCCTCCGCTGTCAGCTCCAGCACTCCGGCAGCCTGCAGAAACTCCATCAGGGACTTACGGTCCTTCTTCAGGGCACAGATACATAGCTTTTGCATCTGCAATACTGCCATATCTACATCCCTCCATTCACTAGACCAGTTCCGCTATGAGCCGGTCAACCACCTCTGGTTTCCGTCTGTCCGCCGTCTCTCTGAGCGTCTGACACTCCGCATCGGCTTCTGCCAGTGCCTGTTTTACGTACTCCTCCCCTCTGAGAGTCAGTTCTTCTTCCTGCTTCGCAGCTGCTTCTTTCCCCCTTTTCTGTGCATCTGCGAGCATTCGATCCGCTTCTGCCTCCGCCTCCGCCTTAACGCGGCGTGCATCCTCCGAAGCCTGCGCGACCAGTTCCGATGCCTTCGCCTCTGCGTCCTCGACCGCCTGGATCGTCTCCTTGATCATTGAACCACCACCTTTTCCCCTAATTTTTTTCAACAATAATGCAATATCCTTATTATGTTTCACATCCTCCCATTCCATACAATTCGCTGATTCGAAGCATCAAAAGCACATGGAAAATAAATAAGTTTTCTCGCATTTGTATACTATTATAACTTTTTCGTTCAGTTTTGTCTATTAAATGTTTTAATTTTGAAAAGATTATACATACACCTTAATTTATGAAAAAAAATTTCGGTTCTCGTGAAAAACAGTGTTTGTTTACACAAAAAAAGCTGCCAGACAATTGTTGCTCTTCCACAAACCACTGTCTGGCAGTCCCCTATTATATATTTATTTTTATGCGAGCCATCCGATCGAATTAAGGAAATAGACCCACAAAAAGATCGTCACAACCGAGGCGACCGTGCTCAGCACGACAAACTGTCCCGCCAGCTCGCCGTCGCCGCCCATGTTCTGCGCCATCGCATAGGACGCCGTCGCAACCGGAGTCGCGTACATTTCAAAGTAAACAAAACGTTCCACACCGGAAAAGCCGAGCAGCGTCGCAACCGCCAGAATCACTGCCGGCAGGATCACCATCTTGACGGTCATCGACGGAACCACATATTTCAGATTGCCGCCGATCGCATTGAAATGCAGCGTTCCGCCCAGTACGAACAGTGCCAGCGGCGTTGTCAGATTGGCAAACTGCTTGATCGGTCCTTCCACGGAAACCGGAAGTTTAATCCCTAACATATGGAAAATAAAGCCCATGAGCGCGCCGCGGATCATCGGATTTTTCAGGATATTCTTAATCAAAACGAAAACCGGGACCTTGCCGCCCCGGAACAATTCCAGAATCACGACCGCCGTTATGTTGTAGACCGGGATCACGATCGCCACCATCATCGTCGCCAGCAGTGTTCCCTCCTCACCGAACACGCTGGTTGCCAGCGGAATGCCGAACAGGACGAAATTGCTGCGGTAAATCGCCTGGATGATAACGCCGCGCCGCTCATTTTCCTTTACCAGACGCGGAACCACAGCAAGCAGAACCGCCTGCAAAAGCAGCACGCTGATAATGGCGACTGCCACCAGACGCAGATTTAATGTCATTCCCTCCGGAATGGAATACAGGTTGTTAAACATCAGAATCGGAAAGAATGCCTGAAAGATCACTTTATTCAGGCGCTTCATAAAATCCTCATCCGCCAGCCCCGACATCCTGACTCCATATCCAAATGCGATATAGAGCAGAAACGGAAGGACTGTATTAAGTGCAAATAAAAAATTTTCCATATAATTCCTGCCACTTTCTTCTTAATTGCTTTGTTCTGGACGCGGTTTCTATCCAGTCAGGCCGCACCCCTTTAATCACCAGATTTATTATATACCCCATCCAAGAAATCGACAAGAAAATTTCAAGCGCGCCAGCCTCATAAACAGTTCCGAAAAAGTTTCGAATTATGTAATACTCGTTTAGATTTATTTTAGATATTGGTCAAAATATGGACACAATTATCCAGTATTATAATGGCATAACATCAATGAGGCAGATGGCACTAAGAAATGCGCGCAATTGTTATCTGGCTCGACTAACAACAATTTCCTTTATATAGATATTTCTTCACAGTTTTTTATCCCCCTTCGGCTGTGAAGAACGCCCACCTTGGGTACAAAAAAGAGACGGTTTGACGCCGTCTCTTTTTATGTACTCTGCAAGCTACCAGGAAAGCACCTCATGACCATCCTCAGTTACCAGCACCTGGATCTCCCACTGGGCGGATGCTTTTCCATCCTTCGTGTATACACTCCAGTCGTCGTCGCCATCCACGAATACCTCCTCGGTTCCCTCGTTGATCATCGGCTCGATCGTGAACATCATGCCCGGTGCAAACATCATACCGGTGCCTCTCTGACCAATATAGCCAACCCACGGATCCTCATGAAACTCGATACCAACGCCGTGACCGCCGATCTCTCGAACCACAGAATAACCATTTTCTTCCGCATGCTTCTGGACCGCTTCCGCCATATCACCCATGAAGCCCCACGGTTTTACCTGCTCCAGACCTAATTCCACGCACTCTTTGACAACGTCCACCAGTTTTTTATGTTCCGGGCTGACATTTCCGATGCAGAACATACGGGAAGAATCCGCATAATAGCCGTGATAAATGGTCGAAACATCCACGTTGATGATATCGCCATCCTTTAATACGACATCCGCTGACGGAATGCCGTGGCAGACCTGATCATTGATGGATGTGCACACGCTCTTCGGGAATCCTTCATAGCCAAGCGGCGCCGGGATTCCGCCCATGCGGGTCGTCTCATTATATACCCACTGATCGATCTCCTCGGTTGTGACGCCAGCCTTGATATGCTCAGCCACATAATCCAGAACTGCCACATTGATCTTGCAGCTCTCGCGGATCCCCTCGATCTGCTCCGGGGTCTTGATCATGTCGTGATCCGGAATCTGGTGTCCGGCATCCGCCGCCTCCATCAGCTTCTCATCAAATGCCTCATGGCAATGTTTGTACTTCTTTCCACTTCCACACCAGCACAGATCATTTCTTCCTAATTTTTTCATCTTATTTTCATTCCTTTCGCCCTGCACTCCGGCAGCCCGTTTGTCACTCTCTAACAGGCGGGTCAGCCTGCTTCCCTCAATCGGGAGACTGTTTGGAGTTTAACACACTGACGCTGAAAATGCAATGAAATCGCCCTTATCCAGCTAGATTCTCAATAATCATGTTCCTGTTCACACACATGTGTGCCCAGTAACGCGATTTTTCTCCTCCGTCCACCGTCTTTCTGTTTTTATCCCAAATTTTCACGATTTTTTCAACTTTTTAACAGTCTTCCTCTCTATTTTTCAGAAGAAACATTGTATAATAGAAGCATCCATATGAATTTTTTGAAAGGAGACTTTCTTTATTTAATGAAACATTCAAGCAAACCTTCTGTTCCTGGAACTTCCAATGAAACCTTCCCGAAAACAGAATCAACCAGCAGCCTTCAAGGCTCAGCCGAACCCAGCTCTCCGGATACCAGCATTTCCAATGGCGGCGAAACACATCCATCCAAAATTGACGCCTTAAAAAATTGGTTCCGGACCCGCCCAATCGTCGAAAAATTCTGTGCGCTTCCGACATACATACAAAGCTGGGGACTTACCTTGTTTTTCATGGGTACCGCCACGATCATCGCATTCTGCTTTTTTTATGTGCTCAAAAATCCGACTGCCAACATCGCGCTGACCTACATTCTGGCGGTCTTTTTGGTAGCGCGTTTTACGGACGGATACAGCTTCGGCCTGTTCTCCTCCTTTGTCGGCGTCGTCTGCGTCAATTTTCTGTTCACGTATCCGTATTTCGCGCTGGATTTCACGATGGCCGGCTATCCGATTACCTTCGTGGCAATGTTTTCAATTTCCAGCATTACAAGCGCCATCACAAGCAACATGAAAACGCAGGCACGCGTGCTGGCGGAACGTGAAAAGATGCTGATGGAAGCAGAAAAAGAAAAGATGCGGGCGAACCTGCTGCGGGCAATCTCCCACGACCTCCGCACCCCGCTTACCAGCATCATCGGTTCCAGTACCGTATATCTGGAAAATGGCAGCAGCCTCCCGGAGGTTGAGAAAAATGCACTGGTGCGCCATATTCTTGAGGACTCTAACTGGCTCTTAAACATGGTCGAAAACCTGCTCTCCGTCACGCGTATCAACAATGAGACGGCAAAGGTAACTAAGACCTCGGAACCGGTCGAGGAAGTTCTCTCCGAGGCGATGATCCGCTTAAAAAAGAGACTTCCAGATGCCAATATCCATGTGCGCGTGCCGGAGGAATTCCTGATGGTCCCGATGGACGCCGTCCTCATCGAACAGGTTCTCATCAACCTGCTGGAAAATGCCGTTGTCCATGCTGAAAGCACCGAGCCGATCGAGTGCTATGTGGAATCACTTTCCGACTATGCGGTTTTCCACGTGCGCGATTACGGCGTCGGCATCCCGCCGGAGAAGCTGGCAACCATCTTTGACGGCTCTTCTTCGACGACCAGCACTTCGCCGGATGGACGAAAGGGCATGGGAATCGGGCTTTCCATCTGTAAAACGATCATTCTCGCCCACGGCGGCGAAATCAAGGCAATCAACCACACGCGCGGTGCCGAATTTTACTTTACCCTTCCAAAGGAGGACAAATAACATGACACACAAACTTTCTATTTTATTAGTAGAAGATGAAAAAAACATCTGCGACTTCATCTCCACCTCCCTGTCCGCACAGGATTACCGCATTTCCACCGCACACACGGGAAAAGAAGCACTTCCGATCATCACGTCCCAGTGCCCGGATCTGATTCTCCTCGACCTGGGGCTTCCAGACATGGACGGCATGGAGATCATCCGCCAGGTCCGCACCTGGTCCAGCGTCCCGATCATCGTCCTCTCCGCCCGCACGCAGGAACAGGAAAAGGTACGTGCGCTCGACCTCGGCGCGGATGATTACCTGACCAAGCCGATCGGCACCTCCGAGCTTCTCGCGCGCATCCGGACTGCCCTGCGCCACAGCAACCGCCTAAACACGGATTCTCCGCTTTATAAGCGCCCATTCCATGCAAGGGGACTGACGATCGATTTTGAAAAACATCTGGTATCGGTTGATGGAAAGGATGTCCATCTGACGCAGATCGAGTTTAAGATTATCTCCCTGCTGGCACAGAATTCCGGCAGGGTCATGACGTATGATACGATTATTTCGAATATCTGGGGGCCGTATGCGGACGATGATAACAGTATTCTGCGCGTGAATATGGCGCATATTCGAAGGAAACTGGAGCAGAATCCAGCAGAACCGCAGTATGTGTTTACAGAGATTGGGATTGGATATCGGATGATTGAGGATGAGATGCAGTAATAGATAGATTGATTGATTGTCGTGA